>JARVJW010000063.1 GCA_029775955.1 Nitrososphaeria archaeon
CACCGGCCATGAGCCTAAAGTGGCCGGAGCGGGCTTGACTGAGAAGGTAAACGCTCCGAATGATGGTTATAAGAAATTATAACCTTTTAGAAACGGGTAAACTTATAAATACATTTAGATTTCACATTAAAAGATAATTACAATGAATTATGAACTCGAACGTAAATGGAATAAAGTATGGGACGAGCTTAGAATTTATTATGTTGATGCTGACCCAGAAAAACCAAAGAAATTTGTAACATTTCCCATTCCATATATGAATGGCCCATTACACCTTGGTCATGCATATACCATTTCCAGAGCTGATGCATATGCCAGATATTTTAGGCTTAAGGGATATAATGTGCTCTTCCCTCAGGCTTGGCACTGGACAGGTCAACCAATAGTATCTGCTGCTGAAAGATTAGCTAAAGGCGACGAAAATATGATAAAGGAATTCAAGCAAGTTGACAAGTTATCAGATGATATAATTTCACGGTTTAAGGATCCACTTTATATGGCCAATTATTATACTCAAAGGAACAAGGATGCAATAAACCTCATTGGTATAGGAATTGACTGGCGCCGTGAATTTAAGACAACTAGCAATGACCCTTGGTTCAGCAAATTTGTTGAATGGCAATTCAATACGTTAAGAGATAGAGGTTACATAACAAAGGGTTCTCATCCAGTTGTTTGGTGCCCAAGGGACAAATCTCCCGTTGGTGACCATGACAGGTTAAAAGGTGAGGGGGTTTTCCCCGTGGAATTCAGGTTAATTCTCTTTAAGATGGATGACGGATCTTACCTTGTGGCATCTACCATAAGGCCAGAAACCATATTTGGAGCAACAAATATCTGGATTCATCCTGAACTTGATTATGTTAAAGCGGAAGTTAATGGGCAAACATGGATAATAGGTGAAAACTCAGTTGAGCGCTTGGAGGATCAGTTATTTGATATCCATGTAATTGAACGATTTAAGGGTAATGTGCTATTGGGTAAAATGGTCACAGTGCCGGTAATTGGCACCAAAATCCCAATATTGCCTGCGACATTTATAGATAGTGCTATAGGCACTGAAGTAGTGTACAGTGTACCTTCCCATGCGCCATATGATTACCTTGCACTGAGGGACCTCCAGACAAAAGGTGATCCTATTGCTATTGGCATAAAACCCATTAGCATAATAGAGGTTGAAGGGCACGGTGATAGCCCAGCAGTTGAAATTGTTCAAAAAATGAAAATCAAAGATCAGGAAGACGTTAAGGCAGAAGAGGCAACAAGAGAAATATATTCTTTAGAATTAAGAAAGGGAAAGTTAAAGGGAAATTGCGGCAAGTATGCAGGCATGCCAGTAAACGTGGCAAGAGGTTCTGTATTTTCAGATCTAAAATCAGCAGGATTAGCCGCCAGTATGTATGACCTTCCAGAGCCTGTGATCTGCAGGTGCACAACGAGGTGCCACGTAAAGATTCTGCAGGATCAGTGGTTCCTCAAATATTCTGATTCTGCCTGGAAGGACAAAGCAAAAGAATGCATAAATGAGATGAACATATATCCAGAAGAAGCTAGGAACTGGTTCCTTGAGGTTGTGGACTGGCTTCTGGATTATCCATGCGCTAGGCAAAGTGGCTTGGGCACGCATCTTCCATGGGATAATAAGTGGTTAATTGAGACATTGAGCGATTCAACTGTGTATATGGCATTTTATTCAATTTCCCATATAATAAGAAAGTTCCCTCCGGAAAGATTAGAAAAAGATGTCTTCGATTATATTTTCTATGGTTCAGGCAATGTAACTGTTATATCTGAACACACTGGCATTGATGCTTATTACCTTAAAAAGATGAGAGATGAATTTGTTTATTGGTACCCTGTTGATATGAGAGTTTCAGCAAAGGAGCTTGTTCCCAATCACCTAACCTTCTTCATATTTCATCATGTTGCACTATTTGATAGTGAAAAATGGCCAAGGGGGATTTCAGTGAACGGGATGTTAAGGGTTGATAACGAAAAAATGTCCAAATCAAAGGGCAATTTAATTACAATAGAAGAAGCAGTGAGGGATTATGGTGCTGATGCGGTTAGAGCAGCGTTACTCATAAGTTCTGAATATATGGATGACGCAAACTGGAAGGGAAAGCTTGCTTTAAGCATAAAGGAAAAATTGGAAAGGATATTGCTGTCTGCAGGACAACATTTAAATGATGATAATGAAAAAAGTGATATATACGATAGGTGGATGTTAAACAGGATTTCATCTGTTTCTCAACAGGTTGGTGATATGATAGAAAACATGAACATTAAAGGAGCACTACAAATTGCACTGTTTGACATGGATAATTACTTTAAGCAATATCTGAAAATGAAACAATATAGGGCAAACCCTACAGTCGTAAAAACGCTTATTAAGGCATGGTCATCGATAGTCGCCCCATTTATGCCATATTTTGCTGAGGAATTGTACAAACTGGTAGGAAATTCCAAAAGCATTATAATTGAAGGATGGCCAAAAGGACTGGAATATGAAGAACGTGTAGACCTGGAAATTGGCATGACATTAAGATTGGTAAACGATATAAGAGAAATATTAAGGGTTATAAAAGTAAAACCAAAAAAGATAACAGTATTTGCCTATGATGAATACTCAGCTGCTGAACTTACAAGTAAAATGAAAACCTTAACAGATCAAAAAAGGATTGCCATAGAAAAGTTAATAAATTCACTTCCTGACTTACAAAAAAAATATTTTGGCATAGTTGATGAAGTAAAAATTTATACAGAACACCTTAATTTTATTAAACAAGAAACAGGAATTGCAGTTCAGGTGAAAAATATCAAGCAGGCTGACCAATTGTCATCTGCAAGAACAGAAAAGGCTCTTCCAATGAAGCCGGCAATTCTTATTGAGAAGTCAAATTAGCAATTATTTGCGTTTTATTTTAGCAAGAAATTCACAATGGATAATGTTCCGCATAAAGTATATAACTTACCCTTTTATCACTCTATCAGTGGCAATAAATGTCAACTGATATAACACTAAAGGTGCTTTCAGAAAGCCTGAATAAGAAAGTACTGATTCGTTTAAAAGGTAATAAAAAGATAAGAGGGCAACTTGACGGGTTTGACCAACACATGAATCTTATATTAGGCAATAGCGAAGAAATATATGAGGATGGAACATCCAAACCTCTTGGAATAATAGTTATACGTGGAGATAATGTAGTTCTTATATCACCATTAAAGGAATAACGCTAATAACTTTATTTTGATGCTTCAACGTTTTCCCTTTTATGATTGATATTAATTGGAAGGGGCACTAGTGCAAATACGGCAGCAGCGGCCCAGAATGTTATCATGGGGCCCAAATAATAAAATGCCCTACCACCAGAAAAGGAACCCGTTGCATAGAGCAAATAGTAAAGGCCGTTCATAAACCCATAACTTATGCCCCAGATTTTACTGGGCATCTTTTTTGATATCCTCTGCTGCACAAGGATTGTCCACAGGGCAAGCCCAACAGCTTCTACTCCCCATAGAACGCTCAGCACTATAAGGTCAGGTGCAAATGGAAGTAGAAAGGCAATAAATGCGCTCACTAAAGTCACAAAAAATATCTTTCGGCTTTCACCATATTTATTTATGACTTTCCCTGAACTTCTGCTAGCAAAGAACCATCCAATGCCTGCAGGTATATATACAAGCAGTAATTCAAACGGTGTTGCATGAAATCTGGCTTCAACATAAGGAACCATCATGGGATATGTAATCCCCTGCCCCAGCCCAAGAAGCATCACTGACACCAGTATCCCAGCTATTTCTCGAAATGAGCCACCGTTCTGATTGGATTTAAGTGCATTTAGATTTATCTGTGGGAACCTGTAAACCAAGTAGATGCCTGATATAGTAACAATGCCAAATATTAGGAATATTGCTTTTATGCTTGCAATGTATAATTCTGTGAACTGTGATATGAGCAATGATATAAACCCAATGAATCCTCCGATTCCTGAACCTATTATGCTATATAGCATCAGTTTTCCATAAAGGGAAGCGTCGTTAATGCCACCTTTAGCACCTACATATACCAACAATCCCACACTTATAAAACTGGCACCTACGCCCATCGTGAATACCGAATAGTAAATTTCCACAATGGATGACGCAAATCCGATTCCGAACAGGCCTGCAGATAATACAATCACACCTGAGTATAATAAATCCCTAAGATGGTTCCTGTCAACAGCAAAACCGCATAATGAACTGGAAATAAACCATGACAAGTTATATAACGCATAGGTTATTCCAACTTCTATCGAATTACCCTTCAGTAGAATTACAAAGATTCCTAGGATAAACTCAAGTAACGCAAAATAGAGATTAGCTATGGCGTTTAATATAAAGGGTTCATTGCCCTCTAATTTCATCTGCATATTATTTTTATTACTGTTTATAAGGTTATTTTATTGCAAGAAAATTTTAAAACAAAAGGTTTATAAACATCAAATTTAATAATATAACGGTGTTATTATTATGATAAATGAAAAAAGGTTACCAAACGGCGAAGTTATAAATGAAGGAAAGGCAGCTATTGCTGAATTTGAGGTTCAAAGTATTGTTCCCACGCTCATGAGACATATTATAAAGAGATACCTTAAAAAAATTGGATTGAAGAATATAAATGTAACACACAAGTTAGGAAGCACGCCATTTACTATGAAACTTGTAATTGAGGGGGAAATTGTCAAACCCCTTTCTAGGGAACAAAAAATCAAAATTAACAAACTAGTTTCTTCTATTGAATTTGTGCTCGAAAAAGTAAATGGTAAAGGAGCAGAAGCTGATCCAGAAGAACTCCGGAGCATGCTTGCTAAGGAAGAACCTTCTTTAAGAAAAATTTACTACCGAGTCAAGTAAATCAATATACGAAAGTCAAAGTATAAATTATCAACAGTGAGCGGGAAAACCCACACCTTTCACAGTAGATCAAAATTTGCCCATCTCATGGCTCCCATTCCTCCACTATATAGGGGATGAACCAAAATATCAACAATGACATCATTACACTCTGCTTCAGCGCA
>JARVJW010000160.1 GCA_029775955.1 Nitrososphaeria archaeon
TGCATGGTTACCTATCAAAGTTGAATAGATTGTGCCATAAACCGGTGCATAGTATTCAATTCTGTCATCACGCATCTGGGCAATGCCCAACATCTTGTCTGCAGCAAAGCGTCGGAATTGTTCCTCTGATGATATTGTTCAAGGTATTCCATCGTGTTAGTTACAAACTCTTTCATAGTGTCCCACTTCTGGGAACCATTTAACATTGAATTTGGGATTATGTACTCCTTCCCGCAAATATGTCAACATCTATGTGAGATAACCATTGCCCTGTCAAAGAAAGATATTCATTTCTGACTTAAACAAGATGTACATCCTTCAGGTCCATTATGGCGAACATGTAAGCAAAGAGCTGCTTTTTTCTCATTGACCTTTGCCATATCCTTCTTAGCATACGATAATTGATAGTCAGGGATTACCCTGTTCCATCATGTATTGGATGCTGTTATTTCCTTGAGCACATGCACGTTGTGAATAGCTATCATTACCTGGGTACAGCCCTCAATTGTCTTGTAGGAAACTTATGTAGCGTTGCATTGTCAGCATGTCAGAGAACATCCTGTTTGGCCAAGCTGCTTGATCAGGAGAAGCTTGATCCCATCCTAAAGAGGATGGCCTGCTCTATCTGGATTATGCTGACAGCTTCATGCACCAGAGGGTTGGGCATTTCCATTGCTTGCCCTCCCCGCAAAGTCCTCCAATCCCTTTTTTGGATTGCTCAGTTTGCTGATATAATCATTGATTTCTGGATATCGTCGCTGTGCAGCCTGCTATGTATATAAACCGGAAGTTCGTTTCTCTATATATAAATGGCGAATAACGTTATGGTTTTTTATTATAGTAAATAATGTTAGAATAGTGTCTAACACCCCATTCTTACAGTTCATCTTTGATCATTGTATAATCAATTACAGCGATAGCTCACCATTCATGTATTTCCTTATGACCCTCCCATTCTTCCTGAATTATGAAGCCCTTCCAGCAACCTTCAATGGTGAAGAACCCCTTATCCATGAGGAGCAGTGAATGCCTTGGTTAATTCTTAAGCAATTTTATATTGAGCCTGGTAACTGGAAGGGCATTAGCCTTGCCAACAGCGCTTATCGTGGCAAAGTTTGCCAGTGTTTATCTTACCCCTAGTAACATCTCTGTCGATCTTGCCATGGCTCTGTGTAGTCTATGGCCATCCCTCACATAATGCTTCTGCATGTTAATGCGCTTACAGCATAATTCAAGCCCGCAAAGGATCAGAAAATGGAACATCAGTGCTGAGCCAGTTAAGGTTGTGCTGTTGACTGACCTTATTATGCTCTCGGTTATATATTTAGAATGGCATGAAAGTTCTGATTCAAGGCTTTAGAGGATAACTTGTGCTTTTGGGCCTCATTGGTTTGTTATTTACTAAAATGCATAATATGGCCCTAAATAAACTGTTCTAAAAGAGTTAGATGTTATACTTACTGAATTACTGAATAAAGCGAATAAAATTTATGAATTTCAGCATATTACTCATATATCCCTAGATTACATCGAGAAAAGGATTTGCACTTTTATGTCTGACAACTCATAAATGCAGATTTGAATGCTGCGTACAGATGAAACATTCGCCGGTGATGGCATTGGGTTTACCTACGAAACATAGCGCAGATGATAACTTCCAAAGCTAAAAATAAATCATAACTTTTAATTTAATTTTTTAGAAAGATAATCATAGTGCGGCTCATTATATGTTAAAATGGGATCATCACAGTTCAGATACCCCAGAGCAATTCATTGCCGCACACTATATATGTTACATAATATGAATAAATGTTTTGTAATGTTCATTTTGAGTAATAATAATATTCACCAGTTGCCTTCTGTTCCCTATCCAACCTACTACCAGGCTTGTTAACTCTCGGTCTGCTTGTTATTTCATCTCTTCTATATGTTATGTCCATTCCCTGTAGAAATATGTTCATCGCATCTCTCTTTGGCAATGGTCCTATTGCTGTGCCGTGAATGTTTGGAGTACCGAGGAACACAATTATCGAATCCGAAATCAGGTCAATAATCATTAGGTCGTGGTCAATTACTATGCCTGATCTGCCTTTTCTTTTCATATAATTTGAAAGTATCTTTGCAAGTGCAATTCTGTCCTCCACATCTGTAAATGCTGATGGCTCATCTAGCGCATAAAGCATTGCGTCTTGCAATAATGTTGCAGTAATGGCAACCTTTTGCAGTTCACCCCCGCTCAGCTCTGAAAGGTTCTTGTTCAGCAGGCGATCAACCCTAAGAGGTGTCATTAGCAGATTCATGTTATCATAACTGTTCCATTCCAGCCCCGCAAAAGCCTGTTCAACAGTTTTATCTTCTTTTACCTCCAGGTACTGAGGCTTATAGGCAATTTTGATTCCCAACTTTGCATTTCCTGAATCGTCGCTCTCCATACCTGCAATGATCCTAAGGAATGTGGTTTTTCCTGTGCCATTGGGGCCCAGACCACCGATTATTTCACCTTCCCTGACGTCCTTGCCATCAACATCCAGCCTGAATCCAGGATACGTCTTTACAAACTTCGGAATTGAAAACATAAGCTGTCCAGTAGTTCCAGCCTGAACTGATGGCTCCCGGAACTTTATCAAGTAGTTCCTTATTCTCACATTTTCTTCCTTTATTTCACCCGCTATTAGGGAATTAATTCCTTCACTGTTTGTCATTGGGTTTGATACAATTCCGTACACTGCAGGTTCACCATAAAGTATGTGAACATAATCACTGGCATAGTCAAGAAAAGTCAGGTCATGCTCAACCAATAAAACGCCAGCCCCGCCCTTAACCAGTTCCCTGATTAATTTCGCAACACGATGCCGGTTGTAGACATCCAGATAAGAGCTTGGTTCATCCAGAAAATAGTAATCAGCTTTCCTTGACAACGAAGACGCTATTGCAACCTTTTGCAGTTCACCCCCGCTCAGCTCTGAAAGGTTCTTGTTCAGCAGACCTTTAATCCCAAGTTCCTCGACTATCAGTCCATTATCTTCTGAACTCAGGCTGTCAATTAGTCCCTGCACGGATCCGCTATATGTTCTGGGTATTTCATATACTGCCTGCGGCTTAACTGAAACTTTGAGCTCCCCAGCTATCAGCGATTTAAAGTAGGCTGCATAGGCCGTTCCACTGTAGTGTTTTATCACGTTGTCCCACGTAATGCTGCTTACACTGCCCAGATTTGGTTGCAATGTTCCCGAAAGAATCTTGAGTGCTGTGCTCTTTCCTATGCCGTTCATGCCAGCAAGGCCAATAACATAGCCTTTTTTAAGCACAGGAAGCCTGTATAATCTGAACGCATTAACACCATACTGATGCACTCTATCCCTCCCGAGTTCTGATGGTAGGTTAACTATCCTTATGGCAACAAATGGGCACTTTTTTTCGCATATCCCGCACCCTATGCAAAGGGTCTCACTTATTGTAGGATAACCATCATCACCAAACTCTACAACCTTTTCCCCGGATATCTGAGGAGGACAGAACCTCTGGCACTCATGGTTGCATTTGTCAAACCTGCATATTTCTCTGTCAATTATAGCTACTTTTAATCCTTTCATAAGCTCATATCACAAACAGGGGTCGGATCGTCGCGAGATCCTCATTGCCTTCTGGCTCAGTCTGGAGCGGATACACACCTCATCCCTCTTTTAACTTTCATTCCACTATTATTAACCTTTTTCAGCATTTTGTCAAACCCTTTCAATAAGATCCTTAATCCAAGATGACATGTCACCCTGAACCATGACACTGCTCATATCAATGGTCATGGGAGTTATGGAGATCTCGTTTGCATCGTAAAGTGCATGCGTGTCAGTGCCCTCAGGATAACTTCCTGTCCTGTTCCCCCACAGCCACAAGTATTCTCTGCCGCGCGGGTCAAGCCTCCTATCAATGTAATGCTTATACTTTGCAAATGACGCCCTGTTGATGCTTGCTTTTGTTAATTGCGTAACTTCTACTGGAAAATTAACGTTTAACAGATGCACATTGCTCGGCAACCCCCTGTCAAGCACAAACTTGATTATTTTTGCAGCTGTATTTGCAGCCTCCTGAAATTCCGTACTTTCAGTCCAAGGGAAAAGTATATTTTCATCGCTTGTCATTTTGGAAAATGCAACTGCTGGATAACCAAGCAACGCACCCTGCACAGCCCCTGCAACTGTGCCACTTGTATATATATCTTGAAGCCCGGAATTGTCTCCTAGATTTATTCCAGTAGCTATAACAGAGGGCTTCTTATCAAGCATTATGTTGGCAAGTAACACGGCGTCAGCTGGGCTTCCAGAAACAATGTGCCCCTTTATGTTTTCCACTTCTATTTCCCTCACCCTTAAAGGCTTATGGAATGTAAGGCTCATGCTGCTTCCGCTTCTTGGTCCTTCTGGAATAAAGAAGGTAACTTCATCTATTTTACTTAATGCTTTTATAAGACTCTTTAGACCTGGGCTTGTTGGCCCATCATCATTACTAATCAGTATCATATCAGCTAATAATTAACTACCCTGCTTTTATCCTTTACACCTAATACCATCCTATCTACTTCATCTGGGGCTGCTACATACGTATAAAGGTATTTGCCCACTTTCAACTTTAACTTTGCAGACTCCTTTCTTTTGACAACCACTACTTTTTCTGCATTTTCAAGCATGCTTAAAATTGTCTGTGCATCAAATATTTGTTTTGGCATACTTGGCCTTTTTAACTTGATAAATTTATACTTTTCCAATAAGTTCAGTAATTCAGTAAGTATAACATCTAACTCTTTTAGAACAGTTTATTTAGGGCCATATTATGCATTTTAGTAAATAACAAACCAATGAGGCCCAAAAGCACAAGTTATCCTCTAAAGCCTTGAATCAGAACTTTCATGCCATTCTAAATATATAACCGAGAGCATAATAAGGTCAGTCAACAGCACAACCTTAACTGGCTCAGCACTGATGTTCCATTTTCTGATCCTTTGCGGGCTTGAATTATGCTGTAAGCGCATTAACATGCAGAAGCATTATGTGAGGGATGG
>JARVJW010000146.1 GCA_029775955.1 Nitrososphaeria archaeon
TAAATGGTAAAATTTAAGCTAGAAAGTTTTTTAGTTTAGCATTAGCGTGTTTCCCAATTATGAAAGGCTTATCTAGTTAAATGTGAAACATTACTGCTTGCGGAACTACTTACTGAACATTGCTTTGTTGCATTAATTGATTATTTCCAGCTAATGAACAAATTAATTAAGGCACGTGTCCCTTTGTCCAGCTTACCCTCGTGCCACCGCGATGCGCCTCCACAATATTATATGTGAACACCTTGGCTATTATTTCATTGAGTATTCCTGCATCAAGCACTGATGATACGTACTCTCCTAGCATTAACGAAGAGAACACCGCTTCCACATCTGTCCGTATCTATGCTTCCATGCAGTTGGATCATTGAGGAACTCCCTAACTACCTTTGACCTGACGTACGAGCCCTTCGATTTTCCAGTGGAGTTGGGCTTTATTACAGGCTCTGCGCCCATAGCCTGCACTGGAGTTATCCCTGGAGTCATAGGCCGAATCACCGAACACCTTATTCACTTTATCCATTGCACCGTTAACAAGCTTGCTGAACTCCTTCCCGTTAGCCGTATGCTCATCTGTTACCTCCACACTGAGGTGATTAGCTATATCACATGAAATGTGCAGCTTTACCCATCCCCTCCTCACTTCTGCCTGATCCATTCACCCCTATTGAATATCTTGAGGAGTCAACTGCTATGTCAACAGGATTATCCTTGTCATATTCCAAGCGGAACCTTCAGCCCCTTCTGCCTCCTGCAGATCTGGGTATAGGATGGTATCCTGGCTCCCCATATTCCACCAAGCATCTCGGTCTGCCTGTATGGAAGTCCAAAGTACTCCTTTACGGCCAGTATGATAAGCATCAGTGCATCAGAGTAGGCATAGGGCTTTCCCCTCTTTCCTTCATTCATCCTCTTCAGCCTGGTTAATCAGGAGGTCAGCATTAACAAATATATCAAAGGGCTCGTTGACAAGCTTTTCATTATACTCTTTCCAATCCCTATCTGCCAAGGTGGGTCAATGTAAATTTGTGGCGTTAATAATTAAAATAGTGATATCAAATAAGTTTGATCATCTGGTACAATTAATGCAACAAAGCAATAGGTATAATATTTTCAGTATACTACAGTAACTGTTTCTAATTAAGAACACTATGAAGCGGCCTAGCCGTGCGTCAGGTGCAGAAAGGTGTCAAACCGTTCATCCCTTTCCTGTGCCGTCGTTATAACTATCTTTTTGGATTTCATCATAAGCTCGAAAACACTGTTCCTATATTCTTCAGAAAGGAAGGAATAAGGCTCATCAAGAAGAGCCACCTTGGCTTTGCTAAACAAAACAGCCAATATTTGGATTAGCCTAGCCTGTCCTGCGCTCAGCTTACTACCTTTAACATCAAGCAATCTACCAAGTTTAAGCTCTTCTATTAATCCATTATCGTAATCTGGGTCAGCCAGCTTCAGGATTTCCATCACCTTTAAATTGGGTATCATTACTGGGTTTGCTGGCTGATAAGCCACTCCCCTTTTTTCAATATGTAAAGAAGAAATTTCTACGTCATCTATCATTAATGACCCTTTAGTCTTTAAGGTCCCAAGAATACCGAGAAGAAAGGTAGTTTTGCCCCCACCGTTTGGACCATATACTAGCAGCTTCTGACTGTCATATACAGTCAGATTTATAGGGCCCATTTGGAATCCATCTCCAACTATTTTAAAATCTGTCATTTTTAACTTGCTCAATCTGCCCTTTTACTTGCCAGATATAGGAACAGCGTAAGCAGCATTGAAATTAAAAGCATTGCTGAAGAATATCTTAGGGCTGGCAGCAGCCCATACACCTCGTACTTATACCATATAAATACAGTGGCAGGGCTAACAAAACTAAAAAGCGGCGCCAAGGTAACTGTATATGTAAGGATTATTAATGACCCAAATTCACTTAATGCCCTTCCTAGACTGATCATGCTAACACGCATTACAGACCCAGATGACATTGGAAATACGACTTTTATGAATGTCTTTAACCTGTCATTGCCAAGGCTCATTGTAAATAGTTCATGCACTTGATCCATACGCTCAAAATATTCTTTCATTGCCATTATATAGATAGGTGCTGAAACAAAGAACATTGCTAGCACCATGCCAAAGAACGTATCAACAACGGTCATATATTTGGTCAAAAAGTATATTGGTGATATTGGTGAAAACGTGATAAGAAGCATAATTCCAACCACTGTATGTGGGATTGAGATTGGAGAAAGCAAAAGGTCATAGGCAGAGGACTCCCACCTTACAAGCTTTCTCGCAAGGGAATATGCTACGGGAGTTCCCAGCAACACATTGATAAACGTAGCTGCTATCGCTGCTAAAAACGTTAGCGCTAAAGATTCAATAAAACTTTTATCGGAAAAAGCTGTTACAATTCCACTTAAGCCACTAAGGTAAAACAAAATAACTATAGGGATCAGGAAAATAGCAATTATAAAATAAAGTGGCAGAATTAGCAGCTTTTCCCTCATTCTAAATCAAGAACACTTGAATTAACGTAATAACGCAGTGGTGCTGGTACTGAAGAAATATTTCCAAAAAATTCAGCTTTTTGAAGCGGATTTATTCCGTAACTTTCCATGAGCTGCTTTCCCTGAGGAGAAATTAGATAAAGTGCAAGCATGGCACCTCCTGTTGCATCTGAAGAGTGATTTGGTATGGTAAAACAAAGATAGATTGGAGCCCCCCTAAGCGTTATGCTCTGGCCGTTTGAAACTATTGTAACAGAAGATTTTTGATAAAAGCTACTGTAGTTGGCATTACCCAAGTTCACCATGGAAGGCAAAATAATGTAAGGCATGTGTTGTTCAATAGCAGCTGACCTGTAAATTGCAATGTCAAAATCTATTGTGCCTGATTCCAGGTATGCAAATAAGTCTGAACCCGCAGTAACCTCATAAAGCTTGCCAGTTGAGTTAAGGTAATTTAAAGCTGATGTATAATATGTTATATTGCTATCGATCATTACCCCTGAAAGCTGAAGCATCATAAGTGCCCTGTACCCTTCAGGGTCTGTGTTTGGGTTGGAAGTTCCTACAGTAGCTTTGCCCGAAAATATAATTGACAATATTTCAGAAAAGTACCTTTCTTCAAGTGAAACATTATCATTTATTTCAGCCCTATAAAGGCTCTGGTTAAGTGAGGAAACTGCATTGATATACTTAGGTGAAACACCTATAACCATTTGGTCTCCTGCAATGGCAATGTACCATGAAGATATATTTTTAGGGTAAATCATGTCCTGAATAATTGCAGGGTCTATGGAAAGGAACAATGAATACTGTTCAGGTGTTAGGATAACTTCCTGTGCAGCTGCAATTGACCCCATAGCCGTAACTGAACCGCTTAGCCCAGCGCCTGAAATTGCTGCCTTAAGAAATGGGGCATAAAGGGAAGCCGCCATAGTGTTGAGCCGTGGACTGGAAATTTGAGAATGCCCCTCATAGTATGAAATGCCACTGAATAAAACGATCAGCAATATTACAGCTATTCCCTCGTACCTATTCATACATGCGTTATTAAAGCAAGTATATTTAAGTTTTTATAAATTATAAACGTACTAAGTTAATCCGATTCTAATCCCTTCTAACAGTTCTTTTACCTTTGTGGCTGGGTCTCTTGCTCTCATTACCGCGCTGGCAAGCCCAACCCCGTCAGCCCCCAGTTCAATTGATTTTTTGGCGTCATCAAGGCTAGTAATACCAGCACCAACCAGAAGCAGTCCCCTGCCTGCCTTTTTTATTTCAGCAACAGAATTGATCACAACTTCAGGTCTGGCGCTGGATACTGAAATTCCACTGCCTATAAGCTCAGGCGGCTCCACAAGAATGGCAGTAGCTCCCAACATTGCAGCTGGGGCTACCAGTTCATTTCTATCAACACATACCACTGACTCAAGGCCAAATGAGGATAGTTGTTTTACTGATTCAGCAACATCGTTAAATCCAATTCTCATTTCGCTGTGGTTAACAAGCGAACCTACAGCACCTGCTTCAGCTAACATTTCAGCTGTTATATGCCCTGTCTGAGCACCTGAGGTAACTGGGTCAACATGCTGCGCAAAGACCTTAATTGAAACCGATTTTGAGATATCAGATATTGAAACAGCAGGAACACAAAGTATCACTTCAATATCAGGATATTGTTGTGATATATGTTCAATTTGCTTAGATATCTCAATAGATTTCTTTCCATAAGCGTTATTATATGCTTTATAATTTATAAGTAGCGTTGGCCTTTCCATTATCAGTCCCCAAGCTGGTCAATGGGCTTGGATGAAAATAAAATCTCCTTTAATTCTTTATCTAACTTGTGATCGTTTCTCCTTAACCATTCAAGTAACAGAGATGCATGCTCCTTTTCGTCATCACGGTTGTGTGACAGCACAGCTTTGAGTTCATCATTATCTGTTGCACTTATCCTTTCGTCATAAAACATAATTGCCTCAATCTCTTCTATTAGTGACTGCCTTGCCCGGCTCAAGTCATTCGTCCTTTTATCTACATGATTAACATCTTCATATCTTGGCATAATCCTTTATTATATTATCACGTTTAAAAGTATTATTATTTATAGATGTAATATACCTATGCCTTGTAGTGCCACGAAAAGAGCAGTGCATGTCGGACTTGAATTTAATAAGGCTCTGTAGAAAACCTCCGAATAAAGAAGAGGCCATATCTACGATCCTAGCGGCGTTATAGCCGATTATTTTTGCTTTCATTTCATTGTTCTGGGCCACCGTCTTCACCGACCTTATCTCGTCTCCCATGGTCCTCTTTATGACGGAGAATATGGTCTCCACCATTGACCTCTGGTGATACTTCTTTGAATAGCCCCTCTTCATCTCCTTCCTGTATCGGCCCTTTGTCCTCCAGACCGGGACGTCCTCATTCCTGGCCGGGATTATGGACATGGCCCCAAGCTCCTCCCTGAGAAGCACGTGGTTCTTCTCCGCATCGTACCCCTTGTCGCCTACGCCCAGCACG
>JARVJW010000050.1 GCA_029775955.1 Nitrososphaeria archaeon
TTTCATCATCACTTGGGAACCTTTGGAGGTTTGTGTATTCCCTATCAAGGATTTCCCTCTTCCTTCGAGTCAGCCCCACAATGCCCGCTTGGATAGTCAACTTCATGGCAAGCTTTAATTAACTTTTTAGATATTTAAGCCCATTGCAATTCATCCCGCCCTTTCGGAACGGGGTCTTCTTGTGAGATTAGATAAAAAATATTACAACAGGTTTATAAGAACAAAATAATATAACGGTGTTATGAGTTTCGAAGTAGACCTTGATAAATACAATTTTTCGGTATCAACTAATTATAGTTATGTGTTACCACGGGGGCTAAACGAGAACACTGTAAGAGAAATATCTAGGATAAAAAATGAACCTCAGTGGATGGAGGATTTGAGATTAAAAGGCCTGCAAGGGTTTACTGACAAAAAAATGCCTGCGTGGGGACCCAATTTAGTTGATTTAGATTTAAATCAAGTGATTTATTATGCCAAACCAACTGATAAACATGCAAAAAATTGGGAAGACCTTCCACCGTCTATTAGAGAAACCTTTGAGAGGCTTGGTGTCCCTGAAGCTGAAAGAAAATTCCTTGCTGGTGTGGGGGCACAGTTCGAATCAGAAGTGGTTTATCATAATTTAAAGAAGGAGCTTGAGAGCCAGGGGGTTATATTCAGCGATATGGACACAGCTGTAAGAGAGTACCCTGAGCTGGTTAAGGAATATTATAGCAAAATAATTCCCGTTTCAGATAACAAGTTTTCGGCTTTAACTTATGCGGTTTGGAGTGGTGGAAGCTTTGTTTATGTGCCTAAAGGGGTTAGGCTTGAAAAGCCAGTATATGCTTACTTTAGGTTAAATGCCCCAGATGTGGGAAACTTTGAAAGAACATTAATAGTAGCAGAAGAGGACAGCTATGTACACTATATTGAAGGGTGCACGGCTCCCCTGTATTCTGGTTCCACTTTGCATGGCGGTGTAGTGGAAATAGTTGCAAAGAAAGGTGCGCATGTGCGATACACTACTATACAAAACTGGTCAAAGAACGTATTTAATTTAGTTACTCAAAGGGCACACGTTTATGAAAACGGCAAGATGGAATGGGTGGATGGAAATATGGGAAGCAGAGTCACAATGAAATATCCCTCAATATATTTGCTTGGTAAGGGAGCCAGTGGAATAATTAACTCTATGAGTATAGCCTCAAAAAATCAAATAATTGATTCTGGTGGGAAAATTTATCACAATGCACCAGACACAAGCTCAACAATCACTTCTAAAGGTATTTCAATGAAAGGTGGCATTACCACATACCGAGGGCTTATATATGTGGCACGTAACGCTGAAAATGCAAAAAGCGCAGTTAGGTGTGATTCGCTTATGACAGATGAATACTCCAAGTCAAATACATATCCTTATGAAGTTGTTAATGAAAATTCTGCAACAGTAGTACATGAGGCATCTGCAGGAAGAGTTGGTCGTGATCAACTTTTCTATTTAATGAGCAGAGGCCTTAAAGAATCCGATGCGCTGTCACTGATAGTAATGGGATACATGGATCAATTCACAAAAGAAATACCGATAGATTTTGCCACAGAGCTTTATAAGTTAATATCATTAGAACTAATTGGTGCAGTTGGTTGAACGCAAAAAACATAACAAACAACATGGCAAACACATTGATAAATGCTTTTAAAAAGTATCCTTTTGAAACGCATCAGCTATTTCTAAAGAGTTATTTACAACCTAATGTTGATCCATTAGAACTAAATCCAGGCGTTATAAACACAACATACAGCGCCAATCCAATATATAAAAAGTATGAAATAAAAGAAGAATTTTATGATAAAATGTATTTTTTAAACGCTTTAATTAACCCTGCAAACTCATTTTTTAATTTAAATGAAAAGCGATTGGAAATTCGGGTTGAAGCTAAAGATGGGTTAGTTGGTTTGGCTCAAGAGGTAGAAGTTGAAGGGGGAAAAACATCGACAGTAGTAAATTTTATAGATGCAAACAATAGCGCATTTCTAAGTGACATCGAAGTTTTTAAAATCAAAAGGAACTCTACATTAAAGCACCTTAGAGTTATAAATGGAGGCAATATTGCATCAAACATGTATTATTTTCTAGAAGATGGCGCAAGATTGGAAATAACAGAACTTACTTCTAGAATGGATTATTACAGGCTCAAGTCAAATATTGTGGAAACTGGTATTGGTGCATATTCCGAGGCCTACTATGGATACGATACTGGGAATACAGATAAGATAGATGTTACAGCAGTGATTGTTCTCAACGCAAAGAATTCACAAGGCAATGCATATCAACGGGCAGTATTGAGGGGCGCGTCTAGAATTTACCAGAAGGCATTGCTTTACAACACAAAAGACGGTCCTGGTGGCAGATCTTATATAGAACAAAAAGCACTTTTATTGAGCGAAAACTCTTATGCTAACAATATACCAGGCATGCAACTGGATTCAAACGATATAATGGCAAAACATTCAGCTGCAACGTTTAGCTTAAGCGAAGATCAGCTATTTTACATTATGTCACGAGGACTAAGCAGAGATGCATCTATGCAAATTTTGGCAGAAGGGATTTTAAGACCAATAAAGGACAAAATAAATAGTGAAGAAAAAAATGATTGAAGAGGACCTTGATTCCATAAGGTCAGATTTTCCTATATTTGAATTTAATCCTAAATTGATCTATATGGATAGCGCAGCAACCAGTCAAAGACCAAAAAATGTTATAGACAAAGTAACAGAAGTTTATTCACACTATAATTCTAATGTACATCGGGGCATTTATTCAATGGCAGAAAAAGTCACGGAGGAATACGAAAATTCAAGAAAGGAAATAGCGAAATTTCTTGGAGCCAATGCTGATGAGTTAATTTTTACTAAAAATACCACTGAATCACTTAACCTTGTTGCATACATGCTTTTGCCCAAACTAAAAAATGGGGTTATAACTATCACTGAGCTGGAGCACCACAGCAATATTTTGCCATGGAGAGAGGTAGCATCATTAGCAAATGCAGAGATAAGAACAGTGGCTGTTGATCGGGAAGGAAAAATTGATTATGCTGATTTTGAAAAAAAGGTTTCTGGGAGCTCAGTACTCTCATTTACCCACATATCTAATGTTGCAGGAACAACATTAGATGCCAAAAAAATGGTCAGTGCGGCAAAAGCAGAGGGTGCAATAACAGTAGTGGATGGGGCGCAAGCCGCGCCTCATTTAAAGCTAAATTTACATGACCTGGGCGCCGATTTCTATGCACTTTCTGGCCATAAGATGCTTGGACCTACTGGCATAGGTATTTTATATGGAAATAAAAGGCTACTAGAAGATCTGGAGCCGCCATTTAGAGGGGGAGAGATGGTAACAGAAGTTCACGCAGAAGGTCAGGAATGGAATGACGTGCCCTTGAAATTTGAGCCAGGAACACCAAATTTTGCAGGAGCAATAGGATTTGGAGAGGCCACTAAATACCTGGAAAAAATAGGCATGAATGATATAGAATCATATGAAAAAAAATTGGGAAAAGCACTGATGGAAGAACTGACAAAAATTGACGGCCTTGAATATATTGGCCCCAGTGAGGGCAGGGCAGCATTGCTTTCATTCAAACTTAAGGGTTATCATCCTCACGATATTGCGGCTTTTTTAGACACACGATCAATTGCCATAAGGTCTGGATTTCATTGTGCTCAACCTTTGCATGAACGGTTCGGATTTTTTGACGGAAGTGCAAGGGCAAGCCTTTACTTTTATAATAACTTGGATGAAATAGAATCACTTGCTTATTCATTAAAAGAATTGGTGAGATTATAATGAGTTATTTTTTTATAGAGAATATAATGGACCATTATAAAAACCCACGCAATATGAAAATTATAAATGAAGCGAGTTCCGTTTTTGGCGACAGCAATCCAACATGTGGGGATACAGTCAAAATTTTTATTAAAGTTAACGAGAATAAAATAGAGGACATAGGCTTCCAGGGGCATGGCTGTGCATTATCCATGGCATCATCTTCCCTTTTAACCGAAATGGTTAAGGGTTCTGAAATGCAAGATGCATTAAAAATAACTGAGAGTGATTTAATGAGGGAACTAGGAATAAAGGAGCTAGGGCCGAACCGCATCAAATGCATTGCGTTATCTGTTAAAACGCTAAAGATGGCCATAATTCAATACTTATCTAAGGTAAATCATGCGGGGGGTGGGACTTGAACCCACGAAGGCCTACGCCAGCAGGTCTTGAGCTTGGACAGTTTCTAATTGGTCATAACTACTGCCCCCTTTGACCTGGCTCGGGAACCCCCGCAATACTTTTAGTAAAAACAGAGCTTTTAAATTTAATCCTGATAACAGTAGTTCTGCAACATTTCTTTTAGAGCAATTTATTTAGGATTTAATTGGCTTATGCATTTTGGAGATGAACAAACCAATGAGACCCAAAAGAACAAGTTATCCTCTAAAGCCTTGAATCAGAACTTTCGTGCCATTCCAAATATGCGACCGAGAGCATAATAAGGTCAGTCAACAATACAACTGCAGAAGCTGGCTCAAAGATTTAGCGCACAATACTGATGTTCCCGTTTCTGAAAGGTTATAATTTCTTATAACCATCATTCGGAGCGTTGACCTTCTCAGTCAAGCCCGCTCCGGCCACTTTAGGCTCATGGCCGGTGTACAGGTATTCATCCTTCAAAGAAGGCCAAGAGGCATCCGCACTCACGGTAAACGGGTAGCCGCAGAGGCGCAGACCACGCAGGGTTATGGCAAGTGAGGCCAGCCTATCCCTGTCGTAGTCCACGCCACAGGTTTCGCATTTCGATATCCCCCAAGCCGGGTGCTTCAGCTTATCACCACAGACAGGACACTTCGATGAGGTCCCTCTTGGGTTCACATAAACGGTCTTGAATGAGGACTTGTATTCAATCATCTTCTGGTAAAGCCTGTATGGCCACCTGTTCAACTTTGTCCTGAACTTCCTGCCCTTGTTGTTTCCACTAG
>JARVJW010000181.1 GCA_029775955.1 Nitrososphaeria archaeon
ATAGAAATGCGAAACCTGTGGCGTGGACTACGAGAGGCTTGCCATAACTCTGCGCTACCGTGAGTGCGGATGGCCTTCTTTGATGATAAATACCTGCAAACTGGCCATGAGCCTAAAGTGGCCGGAGTGGGCTTGTCAACACCCCGAATGATGGTTATAAGAAATTATAACCTTTCAGAAACGGCAATAATAAAATTAGTTGATAAAAGTTAGGTTAAATCTATATAATTAATGTACCTTCCTTTACTTGAATAAAAATCTGGTGCTAATTTCATATATGAGTTCTTTCTGCATTTTAGACATTTGAGCATGTTTGTGCCCCTTTTAACCATTGGACCCCCACAATATGGACATTTAGCTTCAAGTACACCCATCTCATTATCCTGTATGTCAATCATAAAATGACCGGCTGTAAGCCCTATCACCTTGGCTCTAATTATAGCTCCTTCATTAAATGGCACCGAACGCAGAACAGGATCAAAGTAAAGCATTGCTTTAACGTCTCCATATAGCTTTTTATCATTAACTTCAAAGATTATAACATGAGCAAATGGCTTTTGCACATAATCTACCTGACCCACTGCTGTATCACCTATCTTGATATATTTTTTTATTAACCCATATACATTAATTTGTTTGTTAGTTTTATCCTTTTTTACTTCAGAAACTTTAGAAGCAATTATTTGACCATTATCAACATAATAATCGCCCAAAGGCTCAAATTCTTCAATCACGGCTAAATGATCACCCGGATACACTTGCATGTTGTTTCCATTTATACTTGTAAATAAAAGGGTTTCTAAATATCTATTTAAACATTGAATCTATAAAGCGTTTCTGAAAGATCAGCTATGTCAGAAGCTAATTCTATCAATCGCCACAAATGGGGCATGCTGTCACGGTCTACTATAGCTACATAATTATAAGCCTCAACTTTCAATTTTTCAATTTCATTGGGAATAACTCTAGGATTTCCGTTAAATGCTTGTATTGCCTTTTCTTTTAATTCCTTTATTTTTTGCAGAGTTTGGGTAATTGGCTTTCCTGATAAAATGACCAGCTCATCTCCAAATCTTTCTAAAACATGCAATACTAGTCTAAAATCAAGTATTTGAACCGGTGTGAGGCCTATCACCTTAACTAAGGAGCTATCCATGATGGCTGTTCTGAGTATTCTTACCAATAAAAAGTACAGCTTGTCAATTTCAATATCATAATCCTTTAAAGCATCTACATCAGTTATTTCATCGCACATAAACGAGGTCAATCTATCCATTCGTTCGAAAAACTCCATAAAATTTACTGAAGTTAAATCAATTACAAATTTTAATGAAAAGAAATTATCACCCTCCTTAGTATAAAACCAGGGAATCTGCTTTGTATATATTTTTCAACACTTTTCAGATTTTGTTTATCTGAAGATGATATTGTCATTTCTGTACAACCATTTATATATGCCGAAGTGGCCATCCTTATAACTAGATCACGATCAGTTTTATCCAACTCTAAGTTAGCTGATTTGATATTTTTTGTGAATTTTGATAGTGCAACTATTAGATCACCTGTTGCACTTTCTGTTAGTGAAATTATTTCGCTTTTATTAAGTGAGTTTTTCTGTATCCAATCTTTGGGAAGAGTAATAAAATATGATGAACCTCCTATTTTTTGAAGTTTTCTGTAATAAGGCATAAATTATCACTCTAAAGTAGTTGTTATGAGTCATATGCTTTAAAAGTAGATAGTGGCACTTTGTGCATTAGACCTTAGGCGTAATTAAGCTAATATCAAAAAATAGCAGTTTTTATTATAAAATTGATATAATTTAATGTTTATATTTGAAATGATTTTAATCATAATGCCTTCTTTTTCGCAAAAATTTATTGTTAATAATTATGTCTATGATCTATTAATTCCGATCTATATATTCAATAGTCATGACATTACCTATTTTGATCCTTACCAGTTTAAAATTTAGTAATAAAATTATTGAAGTTCTTAATTTGTTATTTAAAAATCTTCTAGAAAATTTTGAAGCTGACATACTTTCCACACTAAAGGGTTCTATGGTCTCCATCATTCTTGAAGTTGCCTCTTTAAGAATATCAGTGTTCCCCTTGCATGCATCCCTGCATGCAATATGCCTTCGGGACGCAACGCTATGTTGAATGAAGCGTTTGCATCAGCGTGGTCAACGTGTCGGATGCGCACACAAATTTCTTTCCTTCCCTTGTCCCTACGCTTCCGCACCAGAAACATTCTTTGTGTTTCTCAGCTCAATGTAGACAAGTGGAATACCTCCTATTTTCGCCTTATGTTGAGGCTTTGATTATATATAAACATATCACAATTCATCCACATTGCAAGCTCAGTGGCTTTCTTGCTCAAACATTTTGTAATTTTAATATACATTTAAGGCCTTTGCCGCAAGCTGTCTCATTAGAAAAAAAAGGATAGCCCATATAGCAAAAAGCAAAAACCCTAACAGATCTCTTATAATTTGTATAGTTATGCCGTGTAAGCCAGCAGTTAATTTAAACAATAATGCCATTCCAAAAAACGATAAAAGTAAAAGCATCCATGAAACTATAACAACGGCCACAAGTACTAATATAGGTCTTTTCATATAAGGAACACCAACGTTGTAAATATTGCGAGAATTGCTGAAACAGTAAACATTAGCCATACACCATTAATAATTTCCTTTTCGGTAACTGCACCCTCAGAAGCAAAAAGCCTAGCTAGGGTTATAGGTATTCCCTTACCTTTAACTGCAAGTATTTTTCCCTCATTTGTAATTATGACTGGACGTTGAATTTTTGAATGCTCTTTAAATCCCCTTATAGAGGAAAGTA
The DNA here is from genome assembly GCA_029775955.1 of Nitrososphaeria archaeon. GTDB lineage: Archaea > Thermoproteota > Nitrososphaeria > Conexivisphaerales > UBA164 > KM4347-05. The sequence goes on from JARVJW010000181.1 coordinate 2,853, forward strand.
TAAAAAATCCGTTAAATATCAAGGGCAAAGTTGCTATAATGCCAATAATTTCCGCTCTGCCTAAAACCATCAATGCAAAGTAAAATGCCCCAATAAAAAGTGTGCCACTATCTCCCGGAAATAATTTTGATGGATATGCATGCCTTACGAGGAATCCTGAAAGTCCGGCAATAAAAATCATAGAAATGAAAAGTATTTGATACTCTCCCTTTATATAGAAATAAATAGAAAGCGGCACTGTTGCTACTATCATACTTCCTGTTAGAAGTCCATTATATATATCTAGCATATTGGCAGCGTTAGAATATATCGAAAAGCCAGCTATCAATAACAGCGGGTATAAAATTTTAATGGTTACTGTCCCTACAAATGGAATATATGGATTTGGATCATATGTCCCCAATATTATAAAAGGGGCTGCTGCTATGGCTGTCAGCAGAGGTTTTTCTATGCCGCCGAACTTTAAAAAATCATCTAATAACCCAGCTAGTAACCCAATTGATATCGATGCTACCAAAGCTATTACAATTATATTTCTAATAAAAATAAATATTATAATAATAATGCCTATATAAATAGCTGGACCTCCAGGTCTAGGCACCATCTTTTTATCTGGCTTATGGACATCTGGTACCATCAATCCTATTTTGGTTAGTAATTTTTCAAAAAAAATTGAAAGTAACAGCACTACAAGAAAGGTCAAGATAATAGCAAAAAGCTCAGAAATGATGGCCAAACCTATTTACACCTTCAGTTTGTTTATGTTGAGCGTTTGCAATGTTTTACATACTTGACATATATTACCTTTAGATGGCCACCCACAGTTTTTACAGAACCCACCAGAAATAACGTCATTTTTATTTTTCAGCCTAATAAAAGAGTTCAGCAGCTGATATTTGAGCCCTGGGTGTTCTTCTTCCATTTTATTAAGGTATTCCCTCACTTCTGACCTTATTCCTTGATTCATATATGGGCATGTTATTGTCTGCATTTTAAAACCTTTTAAATAGGCAAATATACTCATTTCTTTTTCGTAAATATACATCAGGGGATGGGCTTTAGTAATTCCAAAAGCTTCCGAAGTTTCTATTGCCGGAGAAAAAGTCGTTATTTTACCGATATCCCCATTGAAAAGCATAATCAAGTAACTCTGCACTAGGTCGTCAAGGTTGTGCGCAGTTAGTAGAACATTTAGGCCAAGTTCTTTTGCGGCCATATCTAGTCCCCTTCTCCTAAATGTTCCGCATATAGTGCATGAAGATGTTTCTCTTCTAATAGATTGAACATCATCGATGGTATAGCCAAACATATCCTTGTACTTATATGTAGCTTGCTTGATATTTAACTTTGTTACCATATCATTTACTATCATAATGGCTTCATTTCTGTAACCCTTTATTCCTTCATCCAAGGTTATAGCCACTATTTCATTATCCTTAAAGAACTTGGCGATTATATAAAGCAAGGAGATGCTGTCTTTACCACCTGATACTGCAATTCCTACTTTATCACCGTACTTTATCATATGATGTTTTCTTATTGCCTTTAATGTTAATTCATAGATTGATTTTACAAAACATTTTTTGCATAGATATTCGCCTGAATATGGTTTAAAATAGAAGGCTGGCTTCCCACATTTGGAACAAGCCCTCTGCAAATTCATTACTCTTCTTTATCGCCCTTGTGAACATGTAGCACAACGGCACTTACAGTGCTCTTGACGCCTTTTATTTTCAAAATTTTATCTTTAAGTATATGCCTAAAATCCTCTATATCTCTGCACATTACAAGTGATATTATATCAAATTCACCTGTAACTTCATACAGTTCTACAACTTCAGGTATATTATTGATAGATGACAATACTGTATCCATCATTGGAGACTCTACAAATATATTTACAAATACTAGCATAAGCTCTTCCATAAGCGCTTGATAATAAGCTTTGCGAATTATTTTAGCTTGTAGTTGATGTCAATGTGGCTCTTGCCAGTAGGATAGGCCTAATCAGCCCATCCCTATACTGACCTGCTATGCAGCAATAGCTAAGCCCTTTGAAATCGTCTAGAGCTTACGCTGTCGCCC
>JARVJW010000089.1 GCA_029775955.1 Nitrososphaeria archaeon
CTGTGGCTTTCAGTTAAATGCCTCAAGGAACATTGAAGGTAAATTTTAGTGCTGCTGTCAACAAGTAAATCGTTAGCTCAGTGAATCCATGCCTACGGGAAGACCAGCAACAAAGGGGTTAGTAGTTGACTTTGCCCATTACTCTCAGACAAGCTCCTTCAATATGTCAGGAATATATTTGGCCATAATTTTAAGCATGGACGGATTTAAAGCCAACCTTCTTACTAAATAATAATGAAAATCAAATTCTTTACCACTTAATTTATTACTTACTTTATATATTTCAGATATAATTTTCAAAATCTCCTCATTAGACAGTTTTTTATATACATTGGCTATAGTCAATTGTCGTTTTAATTCTGAGCCAAATAAATCATCATAACTTTTATTATAATCAGTAAATGTACCCTTGATGGATTCAGCTCCAGCAAGCATTCCGCCTAGGCCGCCAGACACAATTCCGCCGCCAGTGGTTGGTTTTGTTTGACCACCTGCATCACCAACCTTTAAAGTGCGTGTATTTGCCTTTTTGCTTATTCCTCCTACAACAAGCGATGATGAGATCACTTTTATTGGATAACCACTAATACTAACTGCTTTTAAGTTTTTTTCCATAAATTTATATGCAAAATTTTGGTCTCCCGCAGAACCAATCTTTGCTAATCCATCACCAAGCGGGATATACCAACCAAAGAAATTATGCAGCAAATTCTTGTCTATGAAAACCATAATCCCGTCGTAGAATCCATCTTTCACAGCATATACAAATTGTGTTGCTGGAAGCAGGCCTTCTTTATTGACATACCCAACTACGCCTCCGGCGTCAATTAATAAATCGCTTTCATATTCATCATGCGAAGTTTTTAAAGAAACCCTATCAGCCAACTCATTATATGACTCTATGCGAGTGCCTATTTTTATTTCAGAACCAGCTTTAACTGCTTCCACTGCAAGCTGTTTGTCAAACTCTTCGCGATTTAATACAATCAGATTTGATTCTGACAGATCAAATTCAAATCTTTCGCCTTCTGGGAATATAACTTGCCCGGATTTTATCCGCTTATTAACTATTTTTTCAATAGGCGAAACTTTCATTTCCATTAATCCGTTGAGTGATATTAATCCACCGCATTTCTCGGGTACTCCAACTTCTCTATCTTCTTCAAACACAATAACGCTTTCTCCTCGTCTGGCTGCTTCCCTTGCAGCTAACAGCCCTGCAGGTCCAGCACCCCTGATTGCCAGATTGTACTTTTTTACCATAACATTCACCAATATACAGTCATATTTATAAATATGAAATCTTTTAACCGCTGTATAATGTCTACACCAATTAGGGCTATTATTAGGATTTCGGGCAGAGATATTAATGGTAATAAACCATTGATTGCAGCTCTTAGAGACATAAGGGGCATAAATTTTAGCACAGCTATGTTAATAATCAGGTCGCTCAGACTGGATCCGTCTATAAGGCTGGGAAAATTAAATGAGAATCAGCTGCAATCATTAGAAAGAGCTATATCTAACCTAAAGGCATTAAATGCCCCTGGATGGTTGTTAAACAGGCGTAAGGATATCGAAACTGGTGAAGATCTTCATTTGCTGGAAAGTGACCTATCATTTAAGGTTAAGGAAGATATAGAAAGAGAAAAGCAAATGAATAGCTGGAAAGGCATGAGACACACGCTTGGTTTAAAGGTAAGAGGGCAGAGAACTAGGACAACAGGCCGCAAGGGAATGACTGTAGGGGTTAGGAAGAAAGCTCTTATACAACAGGCAGCGCAAGCAACGGCTCAACCTGAAACAAAAACTGAGGAAGGTGAAAAGTGAAAATGGGCGACCCCAAAAAACCTAAAAAATCTTATACAACACCAAGGAACCCGTGGGACAAGGTTCGCCTTGACAAGGAGTTACAGCTAATAGGGTCATATGGCCTTAAGAATAAAAGAGAGTTATGGAAAGCATCAACAATTATATCAAATATGAGAAGGCAGGCAAGGATACTTTTAGGGGCAACGGTTGAGGCTAGGGAGCAACAGGAGAAGAAACTCATAAATAGCTTGCAGAAACTTGGACTCCTTAAAGAAGGACAGTTAAATTTAGATAGTATTTTAAATTTGACTGTAGAGGACCTACTTGAAAGAAGGCTTCAGACAATGCTTTGGCGTAAGGGATTGGCCAAAACTGTCTATGAAGCAAGGCAGATTGTATCCCATAAAAAAGTATTAATTGGAAATTCCATTGTTAACAAGCCCGGTTATCTTGTGCCTATTAAAGAAGAAGGGCTGATAAAGGTGAATAAGCATTGAGTGAAGAAAAAGAGAACGAAAATCAGCCTGGAGTAAAGCAGGAAGAGGAGAAATGGGGAATCGTTCATATTTACAGCAGTTTCAATAATACGATTGTTCACGTAACTGATTTATCTGGGGCTGAGACAATTTCATTTAGTAGTGGAGGAATGCATGTAAAGGCAGATAGATTGGAGGGCTCTCCATATGCAGCAATGAAAGCTGCTACAGCTGCAGCCGCAGCAGCAAAGGAGAAGGGAATAAATGCGTTACATATTTACGTACGTGGTGAAGGAGGAACGGGTGCAAAGACGCCTGGCCCTGGTGCACAGGCTGCTATACGTGCACTTGTAAGAGCCGGATTTAGGATTGGAAGGATAGAGGATGTAACTCCTGTGCCGCACGATTCAACTAGACCGCCTGGCGGGAGAAGAGGGAGAAGAACGTAAAATGGCTGCGAAATTGCTTGAGTCTCAAGGAGGAAGTTTATCAATTAGAATAGATGAATATGATCTAAATTATGTAAATGCAATAAGAAGATATATTATATCTGAAGTGCCTACATTGGCAATTGAAGATGTAGTTGTCATTGAAAATTCATCCCTGATTTATGATGAAATTATAGCACATCGCTTAGGGCTTGTACCACTAAAAACTCCAAAAAAGTACCTTGAGCAGGCAGGGGCTCAACTTATGTTAGTTTTAGATGCAAAAGCAGAGGGGGGAACAAGAACGGTTTATTCAGGTGAACTAGTTTCAGTAGAAGATAAAGAGGTTTATCCTGTTTCTACGGAAATTCCATTGCTTAAACTAGCTAAAGGGCAATCAATTAAAATAGAAGCATATGCTAGGCTTGGTAGTGGCAAAAAACACTCAAAATTTTCACCCATATCAAAGGCAACTGTAAAGCCGTCACCCTTAGTTAATGTAATAAACGATTCAACAGATAAAATGAAAGAGATAGTGGATTCATGCCCTCGTAGTGTGTTTTATATTAAAGAAGGAAAGCTGACAGTAGCTGATGAGGATGCATGCACATTCTGTATGGAATGCGTAAAAGTCGATGCAGGTTCTGTAGAAATTAAAGAAAAGTACAACTCTTATATATTGAGCATAGAAAGCATAGGGCAGCATGAAGCCAGAGATGCATTAATGATGGGGATAAATTTAATTCAAAGAGATTTAGGGAAATTAGCGGAAAAGGTGATGACACTATGACCATGGATCTGGCTGCTTCAAAAGAGTTAAATGTTGCATATAAGAGCACTAAGCAAAAAATATGGAAGAGGGTCAATGAGGAACTTATTAAACCAGGAAAGCCCAAGGTGATAAATGTGTCAAAAATAGAGAAACTTGTACCAGAAGGATCAACAATAATTTTTGTTGGGAAGGTCTTAGGAGGTGGAACCATTAATAAAAAAATTACTGTAGGTGCCCTTGGGTTTTCTGCATCTGGAAGGGAAAAAATAAATAACGCCGGTGGAGAAGCTATGCTGTTGGTAGATTTTGTCAAAAAACACAAGAACAAAGGTGGTATAATAATTGTCAAATGAAGTTGTATATTTGGATGGTAAAGGCTTAATCATGGGCAGACTTGCTAGCCTAGTGGCTAAAATGCTTTTAGAAGGTAAATCGGTTTATGTCTTTAACGCAGAACAGATAGTTATATCTGGCAATAAGCGATCTACAATCGAGCAATGGAAGAAAAAACTTGAAATACGTAGCAGGATCAATCCAAAACACACACCACCGCACTTCAGAAGGCCGGATAGGATATTTAGAAGGGTGGTGAGAGGCATGCTGCCCAGGGACAAACCAAAAGGGATGGCTGCATTCAAGAACCTAAAGGTCTATCATGGGACACCAGAAGAATTTAATGACATCAAGATGCTAAAATTGGATAAAGCTATTGCAAGGGGGTTTGAAACGAATTATATAAAACTCGCAGACCTTAGCAAAGAACTGGGATGGAGTATTGAAAATGCCAGCTAAAAATGATTCAGAAAAGGTGTATTTCGGCTCAAGAAAAAAGGCTAATGCATTCGTTTCAATTGAGCCAGGTACCGGAATAATAAGATACAACGGAATGCTGGTTGAAGCCCTGCCATTACAGTTAAGATCCTTAATAACAGTGCCTGCCAAGCTTGCGGGAGATAAACGCTACAAAATCAATGCGCACATAATTGCTAGGGGAGGGGGAGCAGTTAGTCAGGCATACGCCGCGTCGATAGCTCTGGCTAGGGCATTATCAGATTATTTTAAAGACGATGAAAAGATTAGAAATACAATTTTATCTTACGATAGACATTTACTTATTGGCGATCCACGGCAGAAAGAACCAAAGAAGTTCGGTGGACCAGGAGCAAGAAGAAGGGAACAAAAATCTTACAGGTAAAATAAGGATTATATAGGGCTCTGTAGAAAACCTCCGAATAAAGAAGAGGCCATATCTACGATCCTAGCGGCGTTATAGCCGATTATTTTTGCCCTCATTTCATTGTTCTGGGCCACCGTCTTCACCGACCTTATCTCGTCTCCCATGGTCCTCTTTATGACGGAGAATATGGTCTCCACCTTTGACCTCTGGTGATACTTCTT
>JARVJW010000018.1 GCA_029775955.1 Nitrososphaeria archaeon
ACTTGACGATAAAAGTTTGGTCGATGAGACTTATGGGGTTCCACTGGCTGGGTATATAGCCTTGGGAAATATGATTGGCATCATAGCTTACTCGATTTTGATGACCCTTGGGATATAATCATATTACCAAACTTTTTAATTTCATTTTGCATAGTTGTTCCGATTTCAATAGCTTCGTATTTCACCCTAATTACAGGCTTGTTTATTCTCATAAAGAGGCTAAGATTGGCTGTTGTTCCCAGAACTACTGTATCTGCAGGCACAGCATTTATTGTGGTTTCAAGTTCATTCAGCTGCTGCATGCTGTAACCTAGTGCGGGGAGCACGTGCCCCATGTGTGGGTATCTTACATATGCATCCTTGATAGTGCCAACTGCATGATCACGAGGGTCTACAGGTATGCCGTTTAGATCAATTATTGCGTTATAAGCTGCCCCCACACTTAATCCCCCATGAGTTACGGTTGGTCCATCTTCTATGGCAAGGCACCTTTTACCCTCAATTTCCTCAGGTTTTTCCACATATATCCTTGATTCTGTTTGTGATATTTTGACATGTTTATTTCGAAGCCTGATTTCATTTTCAATTTTATCAATGGAATTCTGATCAGAAAGGTTAACTTTATTTATAATTACTATGTCTGCCATCCTTACGCATGCTTCTCCAGGATAGTAACCTGAGATGCTGTTTATTCGTGTGGCATCTACTACAGTTAATGTCATGTCAGGCTTAATAAACGGCAAGTCATTGTTCCCGCCGTCCCAAATGATAACATCTCCATCATTTTCAGCCATTTCCAGTATTTTGGCGTAATCTATTCCAGCGTATACAATGGCACCATTTTCCACATGGGGTTCGTATTCCTCTACCTCTTCTATTGAAAGTTTTGAGACAATAAGGTCGTTGATATTTTGGTATTTTTCTACTCCCTTTTTAAGGCTCTCATATGGCATTGGGTGCCTTATGATAACTGGCTTAAATCCCTCCTTTCTGAGTTCTCTAAAGACAAACCTTGAAATGGTACTTTTACCAACCCCAGTCCTGCCACCAAGAACGGCTATTACAGGCTTTTTTGATTTTAACATAGTATCCTGAGGCCCTAGCAAGTGAAATGATGCTCCACATGATATTGATATTGACGCCAGCTTCATTACCTGTTCAAATGAAACATCGCTGTACGAAAAGAAGACATCATTGACGCCTAGCTTCCTGATTAATTCTTCCATCTCATTTTCTGGAAAGATGGGGATTCCCATGGGATATTTTGTACCAGCAAGCTCTGGTGGATATGTCCTGTTTTCTATAAATGGTATCTGTGCAGCGGTGAACGCCACTACCCGGTATTCATAGTTGTCCCTGAAATATACATTAAAATTATGGAAGTCACGCCCAGCAGCACCTAGAATAATGGCATTTCTCATATTTTTTCAGCCTCTTTAATTCCATCTTCAACAACATTAAGGGCTTCTGTAAGTATTTCTTCATTTATTATTAGAGGAGGGGAAAATCTGAGGGTACTGGCTCCTGATGTGATCAGTAAAACGCCGTGTTTCCATGAATAATCAATGACCTTTCTTGCGGCTTCTGGGTTAGGGCGTTTTGTTTTCTTGTCCATTACCAGTTCTGCACCAGCCATCAGCCCAAGTCCCCTGACATCACCTACAATTTTATGCTTATTCATAATTTCTTGCAACATTTTAAGAAGCGTTTTACCAACCTTTTTGGCATTGTCCAATAGTCCTTTTTGTTGGATTGATTTTATCGTTGCAAGCGCAGCTTCTATAGAGACTGGATTCCCACCAAATGTAGAAGCATGAGACCCAGCAGGCCAGTCATTCAAATCTTCCTTTGATACTGTAGCAGAAAGTGGCATGCCAGATGCCAGCGCTTTTGCAATAGGTGGACTACCACGCCCTTGCGGACTGCATCTATCCAAGAGGACTTCCCGCTCGCTGAATTAAATAAGTTTATATTGAGCAGAGCTACATATTAATTGATGAACAGAGAAGAACTGGCTAAAATGATAGATCATACGCAACTAAACCCGTTCGCTACTGAAAATGACATTAAAAAATTATGTGACGAAGCTAAGAAGTACCACCTATTCTCGGTGATTGTCAACCCGTATTACGTAAAGCTGGCAAGAGAACTGGTAAAGGGGACAGATATCAAGGTACTAAGCGTTATAGGATTCCCATTCGGGGTTACCTACAAAGAAGTTAAGGTTCTGGAGTCTGAGATGGCAATCAAGGACGGTGCAGATGAACTAGATATGGTGATGAATATATCAGCAGCAAAGTCTGGAAAATGGGATGTAGTGAAGGATGATATAGCAGCTGTTAGCAAGGTTGCAAAGAGCCACAGCAAATTGTTGAAGGTTATAATTGAGACTGGCTATCTATCTGATGATGAAAAAGTAAAAGCCTGTCAGGTAGCTGTAGATGCAGGAGCTGATTTTGTTAAAACAAGCACCGGTTTTGGAAAGGGGGGAGCTACGGTGCACGACGTTGAACTCATGGCAAAAACAGTCAAAGGAAAGGCAAAAGTAAAAGCGGCAGGAGGAATTCACAGTTCAAAGGATGCAATAGACATGATAAATGCTGGAGCATCAAGAATTGGAGCTAGTCATAGTGTGGAAATTCTAGAAGAATTAAAGTGATTTTATTTTTTATTTTTAAAATGAACTAAATAGAATGTTTTATGAATTAGAAAGGTAAGGTACTGGTATGGGCGTAATATCATATGGTGACCTTGTGCTAATTGTATATGAGAAAAGGAAATGGCTAATAAAAGTTGAGAGCGGAAAAAAATTTCAAACCCACCTTTCAATAATAGATCTTGACAGAGTTGTCGGGCTTCCATACGGCTCCAAAGTAAATTTCGGTGTAGATTACTTATTTCTTAAGCCAACGCTTGAAGACATTATAATGAAATATAAGAGGTTAACACAGATAATTTACCCAAAAGATGCAGGATATATTCTGGTAAAGCTCAACATAACTCCAGGAATGGAGGTGCTTGAAATGGGCACAGGCAGTGGTGCACTAACATCATATATAGCTAATAGCCTAAGACCTACTGGCAAAGTTATAACATATGATATTAATGAAAAATTTACCACAATTGCAAAGGAAAACGTGAAAAGGGCACTACTTGAAAGCTGGATTGAATTCAGAAATTTTGACGGGAATCTTCCTAAGGCTGAATTCGATTCTGCATTCATAGATCTAAGTGACCCATGGCTTTACGTTGAAAAAATATGGAGTTCGCTTAAACCCTCCTCGCCGGTTGGTTTTTTACTGCCGACAGTTGATCAGCTTGAGAAGCTAGACAAATCACTTAAGGAAACTGGTTTTTGGATAGATGAAACTGTTGAGATATTTTTAAGGAGAATGGTAGTAGCAGAGGGCAGAACAAGGCCATCGGGCTTGATGGTAGGGCACACCGCATACTTGACATTTGCAAGAAAAAGTGAGCATAAAAACACTAATATAGATACAGTTATGAATAACACACATGTCACATGAACACGATTTTAGGCTTGAGGGGATAAGGCAGGTTTACATTGACGATGAGCTTGTCGGGTCAATTGATTTTTACAGGTGTTCAAAGTGCAGTGCAGTTGAGCTGGCAGCAAGAAAGATAGGAGAAGAAACTGAGCAGACGTATGGCTTTAATAATTATTCAGATAAATGGTTCGTCATTTATGATGGCAAGGAATGGAACGTTGTAAGGAGTTCCAGTGGCCGAATTATTGACATAGATGGTAAAGAAGTAAACCTTAATGATAAAATAAAAGTTGAAGTTAATTCCCCAAACGGAGAAATAAGATTGTATACTAAAAGTGCGCATATTTAACACCAAGTATTTTATAGAATTTCATAATAAATAAACTCATTTGTGTGTCATCATTTCCATGCCAGTAACCTTTAGCGAGCAACCACTGTTGCATCAGTAGTTCTGCAAGTTTAACATCTCGTTTATAACAATTTATTTAGAATCTCATTATGTATTTTAAAGATTAACAAGCCAATGAACCCAACAATAAAAGTTACAAAATGTTTGAGCAAGAAAACTGAGCTTGCGATGTGGATAAATTGCTGTTGTGTTGAACAAATATTTAAGTGACCTGTAGCTCCAGGAGCTTTTTTTCCTTTCTGCTGGGAATCCACAGGACCACAGTTGCGCCCCTTTTTCTCAGGTAAGGGACAACCTTTCCCCGATCCTCCTCCCTTATCATGAACACGCCCTTGGAATAGCGTATGTTCATGATCTTGTCAAGCCTTCCTTGATCTGTATCGGGTAGCTCTCATACCGATCACTGTAGAACTTCGAGATCTCTCCCCTGCTCCTATTATTTCAGAGTGAACGATATCAGGCCGTTTCCACGACAACTGGAAGGTTTCTGAGAATATAAGTAACTGTTTACCATTTTGAAGTTATTTAACAAGAAGATATATTTTTATCGACTCGAGTGTTTTTATCCGATTGTTTCACAACCCTTGTATGACAGGAGCCAGCGCCCCCAATGATGCGGACTACAGGTGGCGCTGCGCAGAACTCGAAGGGCGGCTTGTCAAGCTCGAGACGGAGACAAAGATGAGGGAGGAGCTCCTTGCCTTCAAGGCGACGGTGACCGCCGTAGTCGCCAGGGGCATAGACGCCAAACACGGAGAGGAAGCGCTGCAGGAAATCTGGGAGGAGGAACGGGCAAAGCCACCAGCAGGAGGAGGCCGGTGAAGGTGGACAAAACGGTGGAGCTCGACCAATCCACCTGCCCAAGATGGCACTATGCTCTCCGAAAAGCCAACCGATGCTTACACCAGGGTCATTGAGGACATCGTGCCCGCAAGGGTGGTCGTAACGAAGTACGTCG
>JARVJW010000091.1 GCA_029775955.1 Nitrososphaeria archaeon
ACACCTATCTAATGTTCGCCATCAGTTTAAGCAATATAAAAATGCTCACATTGATACAGGAGGATAAATCCATCTATTGGGTGGCTGCTAATGGAGACCAATTATACCTAATTACCTGAGCCACTAGAAGTCGCCATAAATTGATGCTCAGTAATTTATCAGTTTTTCAGTTTCTTTATCATAAAATAGCAACTTGTCCAATGCAAAATTAATTTTAATTGCGCTGTTTGCTTCTATTTTAGCAAGGCCTGTATATTGTATCATGATATCTGTATTGCCTATTTTAACTTCAAGGTACGTGACAGAGCCAAGTGGTTCAACAGTGGACACGTTTCCGCTTAATCCTTCCGTGGAAATTACCACATGTTCTGGCCTGACCCCCATAATGACTCCTGCTTCACTATTAAATTTCATACCTTCCAGGTTTATGGTGAAGTCGTTTGATGTAAACTTCCATGTATTGCCATCTTTTACTATTTTGCCAGGTATCATATTCATAGCTGGGGAACCAACAAACCCTGCAGTAAACGTGTCTGAGGGCTTAGTGTAGAGCTCGTATGGATCTGCTACCTGTTTTATAATGCCCCTGTTAAGCACTGCAATTTTAGTGGCCATAGCCATTGCCTCAGATTGGTCATGTGTCACAAATATTGTAGTAACACCAAGTTCCTTCTGCAGGTTCTTAAGAAATGTCCTAGCCTCTACCCTCAATTTTGCATCCAGATTGCTAAGCGGCTCATCAAGCAGAAATATTGACGGATTTCTGACAAGCGCCCTTGCCAGAGCAACTCTCTGCTGCTGGCCGCCACTGAGCTGCCTTGGTTTCTTTTCAAGCAATTCCCCAATGTGTAGTATTTCTGATATCTCCTTTACGCGCTGCTTTTGTTCATCCTTAGTGAACTTCCTCACTTTTAGTGGAAGTGCAATGTTGTCATATACACTAAAATGGGGATATAGTGCATAGTTCTGGAACACCATAGCAACATCTCTGTCCTTTGACTGCATATCATTAACTTTTTTGCCACCTATGTATATTGACCCCTCTGTTACGTCTTCCAATCCTGCTATTAGCCTGAGCAATGTGGTTTTCCCTGAACCTGATGGGCCAAGAAGCACAAAAAATTCTTTGGGCCCTATGGTGAGGTTAATATGGTCAAGCACCACATTGTTGCCAAATCTTTTTGTTAGGTTTTCAATTACTACCTCTGACATTATTCCTTTACAGCCCCCATTGTCCAACCCTTTACCAGGTATTTTTGAGCATATATTCCTATTATGATCGAAGGGATTATTACTATTACGCCAGCCGCTGCAAGGCCTCCCCATGCGAAGCTTTTTTCGATTACAATAAAGTCAGACAGGTACAACGGAACGGTCTGAGCCCCTGTAGGGAATGGTGTATATGTAAGCACAAGTGCATACAAAAATTCGTTCCAGGAATTTATGAAGTTTAAAATTATAGATACCATTATCCCTGGCATAATCATCGGCAGCGCTATTCTATAAAATATTTTATACGCCGATAGACCATCAATACTGGCAGCTTCTTCAACACTCCTGGGAAGGTCACTGAAGAATCCCATAAGTAACCAGGTTGAAAGGGGCGCAGTAAAACTCAGATATACAAGCGTCAGCCCCCACCATGTATTTATCAGGTTTACCTTAATTACAATTATATAAAACGGAATTATCAGTGCAGCTTCTGGAATCATCATCATTAACAGCACACTTCTGCCAAGCCACACGTTTTTAAGGTAGCGCGTAAGCGCGTAAGCAGCTGGAGCACCAATAAGAAATGTGCCTATCAGAGCTGATAGCATGGCTATTACAGCGCTATTTAAAAGCCACGGGAAACTGCCAAATGCAGTTTGGCTCACTTCTCCAAACTTTTGCCCTGGAGTATAAAAGTTACTTAAGGTTATTTTAGTGGGAATAAATATGGGCGTAGTAGTAAATATTTCTGAATTCAATTTTAACGCAGTTATAACTGTCCAGTATATTGGAAACAGTGTAATTAATGAAAAAATCACCAATAATAAGATAAGAATGATGTTAAGTTTCTTCATTGTTCCCCACCTTCACGCCTTAAGCCCAGATACCTTTCTACAGAAGTAAGTTTGAGCATTACATAAACGAAGGCCCCAATTATAAGTATGAATAACAATGACAGAGCGGCAGCGTAGTGCAGGTTAAAATATGTAAATGCAACTTTATATATATAAAAGCTGAGTATGTAAGTTGAGAATCCTGGCCCACCATTTGTAAGAACGTACACTAGTGTAAAGCCCTGCAGAATTCCAATAGAGTTTAAGAGAAATGCGACAATCAGTATAGGCCTTATTGAAGGCATCGTTATATACCTGAAGGTCTGCAGCCTGTTCATGCCATCTATTGAGGCAGCTTCATAATACTGTTTTGGCACAGCCTGCAATCCCGCGTAAATTATCAAAAATACAAAGGGAATATACTCCCATCCATTTGCAATTATTATAGTTGGCATTGCAAGGTTAATGCTGCCCAACCAGTTAATTGGTGCCCTTAAAATATAATCCAGGGGCCCATAGGTTGGGTTAAATATGAGCAGCCATATCAGCGCGATAACAATTGGTGAAATTGTAAGAGGAATATATAAAATCATTCTAAAGGCATTTTTTAACCTGCCGGTGTAGCTGCTTAGCACTATTGCCGCTAAAAATCCACCAGAAAACTGAACAGCCACGGACCCTATAAAGTAATATAATGTGTTGAACAGTGATGAATAAAGTATCGGGTCCTTTGACATAAAAACAAAGTTGCTAAGTGAAAAAGACCCAGCAGAATTAGTGAAAGCATATCTAAAAAGCAGAAATATTGGATAAATGAAAAAAATCAAAAAATAAATTAATAATGGTGAGGCAAGTATCAAGCCTATTTTTGTTGCCTGCTTTTTGTTCATTTTAACCTGAGTATATCTTAATTCCCTGAGATTCAGCATATGAAGTTATTGCACTTGCTGCCTGAGCCGGCGTTATTTTCATGTTAGCTACAAGTGGTATTTCACCCTGAAGGTAAGACAGAACTGGAGGCCAGCTTGCAAGGTTTGGTTCTCCCTGCACTGCGTTGCTCAGATAGCTCTCCATTGAATTTAGGTCTGATGCAGGAAATATCCCATGTTGAACCCCATAAGTAAACATTGAGTATCTAAAGGGTAATAAGTCATCAAGAGTCATGTAATATACTGACTGGTTCTGGCTAGTTGCAAATTCCAAGAATGACACGGCAAGAGGCAGGTTCTTTGAGTATTTAAAAATGCCATATGCTACACCCCCCAAGTTGCTCACACCACCTGGAAATGTCTTTGCTATTGCCCACTGCCCCTTTATTGAAGAGTTTTGTAATGATAGCATCGCTGGTGTCCAGTAAATCATCATAGGAGCAACACCTGAACCAAATGTCTCTGGTGTGGTCAGGAATCCACTGTTAAATTCGTTTGCACTGGCATTTTCCAGAGCTGCAAAGTAATTAAGGTCCTGTATAAATATTGGAGTGTTAGTGAGCAGCTGCCCGCTGCTGCTGTACAACTCACCATACGGTGCAGTTACTGGGCCATATACAGAACTCATGTTGGTTCTAGCAGCTGCAAACAGCGCTGTAAAGGTTTCTGTCATATCGTCAGCAACTGCATCATTCATCATCACGATCCCGTATTTGCTACCATGCTTGCCATTAAAGAAGCTTGCAACATCAACCAGCTGTTTTAAGGTAAGAGTTGTATTGCCAGGATTGGGCAGGTTATACCCGTACTGCTGTTTAAACAGCATTTGATTTGTGGTATTAGTGAAGTATGATGGCATGTAATAGAACATCATAACATCTCCTAAGTATGGTATAGCATAATAGGTGTTTCCGAACTTAAATTGATTAATCATAGAAGGCAATATATCTGAAAAATTATAAGATGCTGGGAAGTAAGCCGGGTTATTTATATAAGGCGTCAAATTTAAAAGATATGGCTGAAGGCTGCCCAACCAACCTATGTTCGGGAAGTAAACTATATCATAGGCATCCTGATTTTCTTTGAAAGCCGTGAGATAATCTGTCAAAGCATTTCCAAATGAAATCTCAACTATGTTCACTGTTACACCTGGATGTAACTGTTCAAAGTTCTTAGCTATTTGAGCCATTGCTACATTATTCTCTCCGCTCTGGGCAACTACAGTTATTGACCCAGAGAGCGTCGGGGTCGCCGTTTTTTTAGGAAGTGTTGTAAGATAATATTCATAAGATCCTACAGCGGCAATTATAATGACAATCACGACAACAACTGCAGTAATTGTTTTGCTAATTCCACCATATTTTTTTCGTATCATCATTATTCTATAAAGCATTTTAATATAAAAGCTTTTCGAATTAAGATGCTGTATTGCCAAATTTTTACTTCATTATAATATATGTATCGAAATTTGTAATTTTTAATCATTAACCAGTCAACTGCTAACCCCTTTGTTGCCGCCTTCCCGTAGGCATAAATTCACTGAGCTAACGATTTGCTTGTTGACAGCAGCACTAAGATTTACCTTCAATGTTCCTTGAGGCATTTAACTGAAAGCCACAGTTCAGGCAAAGGAAGACCCTTCCTGTTATCAATATAACCGCATTTTGAGCATTTCTGCGTATATCTTGTTCACAAACAACACCTTTTTGCCTATTGCCTAGTATTAATAAATTGTTCAAGCTCGTATGGAGACCATGAGCCGAGCATGAACCTCCTTCCCCTGTTTTTCATCTTCTTTGGCTCAAGACGTCAAAGGGCAGGTTTTGATATTACATAGTTAAGCAC
>JARVJW010000113.1 GCA_029775955.1 Nitrososphaeria archaeon
GCGTTGCGTCCACCTTTAATGGGAAGTCAATTGCATGTAGATGCATGCAAGGGGAGCACTGATACCCCCAAAGAGGCAACTTCAAGGGTAGAGACCTTAGAACCCTTTAGGGTGGAGAGTATGTCAGTGAATTGGTGCTTCTTAATAGGGCGGAGCAGAAGGCACCAGTGGATTCATGGGGAGGTTATATAATTCAGTGAAGCCCAAGCTCCGAATATGATGAGTGTGTTGATACCGAAGTACCTATGCCCCGTAGGGTGAACCACTGCACAGCCTAAAAGAGGTATTTGGCTCTTAATTTATTTGTATATTCCCTAAGCGCTATCATACCTGTCTTGTTTATGTTTGAGCTTATGTCACATGCAGTTTTAAATAATGGCAAAATTCTCAAGTTCGGCGCAATTTCACATAAACAAAATGCTACAAAGGGTTTATTAAAAATATCATTATGTGGAATGGAAAGTGTTTCATTAACCAAATCATCGTAAATTAACATATCTATATCGATTGTCCTATTATCTGGGCCTTTCCTGGAAACTGGTCGACCCATTTTAGTTTCTATAAATGGTAGTGCAATTTTTTTTAAATAAAGAGGGTCAAGTTCCGTTTGACAACCCACAACGCAGTTATAGAAATAGCCACTGTACTGACCAATCGGCTCAGTGCGGTACACAGTAGAAATTTCTTCCAGTTTAGTGATTCTCCGGATATGGCCAAGCGCAATATCTATATTTACATCTGGCATTATATTTGAGCCAAGTTCGAGGTAAATTTTGACCATGATTTATAAGAGGGGCAGGCAATTTTTAATATTTGCTGGCTATGGGTTTTTAAATCTAGGTAGACTAAATTTTTAACCCATTCTTTATAGCTATATGATAGGCGGCAACCATATCCTTTTTTACCCTAGCCCTTCCTTTCGGTGTTGTCCTTTTTTCATTTACAATCTGAATCAGGTCATGCGTTTTAACTATTGGTTTCAATCCGTCTATTATTTTTTGGGTAATTTCAGGTCTACCATCACCTATCTTAATGTCAAGGCAGCCAAGTTCGGCAGCAGATAGCTTTGATGCAAGGCCAATAACTTCCTGAACGTTATTCATTATGCCCATATGTACTGGCTTGTTATCAATGGCTACTGCTATCCCTATTCTTGAACCAGGGTCAATTCCCAACTGTATATTTTTCCTTCTGTATAAACCCTGAAATATCTTAATTTTATCCAAAACCTCATCTTTTGATAGCTCTTCGAAAGTAATTGAAATTAGGCCGCTGCTCTTTTCACATTCTGTAGTCAGGTACAACCCTTTGCTGTCCATTGACTGTTTTGGCACTTCAATTTTATATTTTAACTTTATGGGTTTAAGTAAATTTATAAAATAAAAAAAGGCTCTACCATTTGTGGTTGAAATATAAATAGTCAGATGCGAGTCACCAGTTCAAGTGACATCCTCCCACGAATAAAGCCTGTGGGCTTCCTCTGCAACTCTTCAGAGGACGTGTTTTATCGGTTCTCAGTTCCTCGACACTGCTTGCGTCCCCTGTTGGAACGTATTGGCAAATATCTCCCTGAGCGTGACTTCCCCTCTGTCCGAGGGTAGCTCTGTTGAGTATGTTTATTGATGCGTTGATATCCCTATCAATTGATATCCCGCACCTATTACAGATATACGTTCTTTCAGGAAGCGGCATGTCCTGAACGTTGCCACAATTGCTACAAATCTTTGACGTGTTTCTCGGGTCCACCTTGACTACTCTCAAACCAGCACTTTCAGCCTTGTATGAGAGCAGTTGAATGAACCTGTTCCATGAAGCGTCCTGTATAGAACCAGCTAACTTGTGGTCCTTCAACATGTTTTGGATATGAAGGTCATCCACAACGAACGAAGTATAGACAGAATTGACGAGCATGTGTGAAAGCTTGTACAGGAAGTCGTTTGACTGGTTTGTGGAATGTTCATATATTATTTGGAGGCGCTCCTTTGCCTTCTCCCTTCTTTTTGAGCCCTTTTTCCTCCTTGCAATTATCCTTTGCCACCTTGTAATCCTCTTCCTTTTTTCCTGCATGAACTTCGGTTTCTGTATCTTTGTTCCGTCTGAGAGCGCAATAAAAGAATTCAGCCCCAGGTCCATCCCTACCGGGTTGGTGTCCTTCACTTCTGAACGTTTGATTTCATTAATCGTGACGAAGATCGCATAATAACTTCTTACCTCCCTCTTTATCGCAAGCGTCTTGATCATGCCTTCTATCTTCCTATGCAATTTTATCGGCATCGTTCCTATCCTTGAGACCCTTAGCTTGCCCTTCCTTATTATTGAGAAGGAGCCGTTGTCCTGGGGGTATGTTATTGACCTGTATCTGTCCCTTGATTTGAACCTTGGGAAGCCCGCCTTCTCCTTCCCCTCCTTTATTCTCCTGAAAAAGTTCTGGTATGCCCTTAGAAGCCTGAATTTTATATCTAATCTTGTCTGCGAATACAGCTTCAGGTATTTCCCCTCCTCCTGGATTATTTCCTTCGCGAACCTATTGAGCTGAGCCATCGAAATCTTTGTCTTTTCGCTTTTATAGGATTCTATTGACTTTTCAAGGAGCCTGTTGTAGAACTGCTGGGCAAGGATTAAAAGTTCATCTATCCTCTCTTGCTTTGTGAGATTAGGATAGATTCTGAACTTGTATGCCCGTTCCATACAACTTATATCTCCATTCATGTTTATAAGCCATACTATGGTTCGCTTTCACCCATAAATGGTGTGGGATTTCCCGCTCTGTTAAAAATAGGCCAAAATTGCATTGACATATCGAGGGGGCAGTGAAGAGAGTCACTGTCACTCGTGACATAGGCCAGTGGTTCATAGCGTTAACTGTGGCAGATGAACCAAGGCAGGGTTCAGTAGGTGTTGGCATGTGTGTCTTGAATACCATAGCACTCGGAACACAATCCGCATGTGCTTGTATATTCAGCGGAACGCATCAAGGACCTGCAGAGGGTGCTCACAAGAAAAATGTTCAAAGAACAGGGAGAATGTTCGTATACAACTATGGCGCAGGTCAGGAGGCATAGAGACGACTTCGCCCACAAGCTCGATAACAAATTGACAGCATTTGAAGATTCCGAACGTGGTGAATCTGGCATAGGCAATAATGGACTCTTGCACCAACTGCCTACAAGGAAGAAAGGCGCGGGCTGGTATCAATTCAGCAACATCGCAAAAATACTCTTTGATAGTTCCAAGGAAACTTGACTAACGAACACATTCGTATCTGTGACTTATCCTTGACAGGGATGCGACACATAACATTCTGCTGTAGGTGGAACAGCACGTGCAGGAAGCCTCTACAGCGAAGCAAGCTTGTTCCTAAGTCCACGCCCTCAGACGTCGGTAGTTAACAGAGCGGGAAATCACACATTCTTCAGAGGTGAAAGCTAACCTAAAAGTGCATTCTTGGAGGACATTGATAGAAGGCTCTCGGACTGGGAGTGTGCGTAAAGGCGGTTCCCATGGTTTGCCATCCATAGGACCATGCCAAAAGGTCTATTCGGAGATGGTCGCGCAGCATACCTTCGCAAGAAGGGAAGCCTACAGCTTTTAGCATGAGAGGCACGTCACCCCCAAAACCTATATTTTTTTTTCTGCAAAAGCGGCCTTTTATATATTTGAGTGAATTTTTTATAATACTCTGCATCCAATGGCCCAGTCAGCGAAGGGTCAAGCACAAATCCCGATGCACCTCTGCTAGCCAGTTCCTGAAGATCTTCTGGCTCAAGATTGTTTGCCACTTTGAACAAAATTGGTTTTGAAACTGTGCTGTAAACAAGCATGAACCCCACTATATCCAATATGTTATACTTGATATCTGTTCCTAATTGCGATCTAGGTAAAAATACTAGTGATTCTACTCCTGATAGTTCGCCTAACATTCTGTAAAACTCTAGCGGCATTTCGGTTGGAGTGTAAAGCATTAATGGAAATGTTTCTTCCCTTAATACAAATGGGGGAATGGTCCCTGGGTATCCAGCCAAGAAGTCAAGCTTTAGCAATTTTAATTGATCCCATTCTGATTTTTCTATAAATCTCAAGTCTCCAAGCAGTAACCCCTTTTTAACATTAACAATTGACGTTATTTGACTTATGTTTTCTATTTCTTCTTCAACATTTCCTGTAATATATTGAGATTTTTGGGATAGGACCGACATGACTATAGCATCTGCTCCTCCTTCTATTACTGCATTTACAACTTCAATGTCATTTTTAGGCACCTCAACTATCAAAGGTAATTCGGTCTTAAATAATGCCTGCCATTGGTTCATTTATATCTGCTATATCAGAAATGCATTTATATTTTTAAAGGTAACTGAAAGCCATGCAAAAAATTACTTTGGATCCAATCGGAGTCGTTAAAGTTCTGCATAATGAAGAAAATATAAGGGCGGATCATACTGATGTAATTTCAGAAATAATAATTTTTGATCAATTTAAAGACGGATTAAGAGGGCTTACTGGATTTTCCCATATAATAGTTCTTTGCTATTTTGATAGATTAAGAAGTTTTGAAAAAGGGGTGCTTCTTGTAAAACCCAGAAGACTAACGCGTTATGGTGTGCCCCTTGAATCGCTTCCTGAAGTTGGTGTCTTTTCCTTGGATTCTCCAAACAGGCCAAACCCTATAGCCATTTCCATCGTAGAATTGATGAAGATAAATCAGTCAAGCATTACAGTAAAGGGCCTTGACGCTTTTGATGGGACACCGGTTGTTGATATCAAACCATATACACCTGACCGGGCTATATACAATATTAAACTCCCAGAATGGTATG
>JARVJW010000136.1 GCA_029775955.1 Nitrososphaeria archaeon
AGTCCCTCCTGGAGTACCTGCTGGAGTACAGTGGTATGCACTGCCTCCTGCACACGTGAAATATGGCCTTCACCATCCTTATGTACCTGCTCTCCCTTAGACCGTTATCGCCCTCTTCGTTATTCTCGTTTGTTATCATAAAGGGGATTAATCAGAGGGTGATAACA
Organism: Nitrososphaeria archaeon; assembly: GCA_029775955.1. Classification (GTDB taxonomy): domain Archaea; phylum Thermoproteota; class Nitrososphaeria; order Conexivisphaerales; family UBA164; genus KM4347-05. The sequence goes on from JARVJW010000136.1 coordinate 168, forward strand.
AATCCGATTCACAAAATAAGTTGACCGTCAGCTAAAATATTCTTGCCTCCCTCCCTACGAGCTAAATCCATCATATACGTCAAATACATGCGGAGGATTTCTACAGAGCCGGTGCAATACCATAACCCTGTCCGCAAATGCTTCAGATATTTTGCCTTTTTTATTATGATCCATGAGGTCGGCGTGGATCAGATTTCCATTTGCAGACTGGTATATGCCCCGCTGATTCTCTTTTTCATGTACTATGTTTCATGCTTTCGCTATCCAGAAAAGAACATTTGCTTGTATAGCTTTCATTCTGTATGATCACCTTGATTCCTCTGCTCTGTATTGTATTTGTGTTGAATGGAATCTGCACAAAGTTCTGATTGTTCTTCTTTCACATGCTGGCAAATTGTTTCCATCATTATTGTGACCTAAGACAGTTATGTCGATGCTCTTTGCATAAGCTACTATAGCTTTCGAGGCCTTATGGTTAATAACCTCATCAAGCATCTCGGAAAATATTTTTCAAATGACTGAATAAATTGCATATCCATCATAAAGCACTATTGCGTCTACTGCATCTGATTTTTAAATCATTCTTATGTTTTGGATGCACATGCATAAATGGCTGTTTTTTTTCTTATTCAGAATTTTGTGAGTTTATTATAATTGTGCATTTTGTTCGGCATTACGGTGTAATGTATTTTCCCGTCCACACGAAGTGTTTTTCTAGATATCTGTAATAGGCTCAAACTTTCTTTAGCTTTTATTCTCTATGCTATTGTATATAGATATCACTTTTATGAACTATATAGGATTCCTTACACACCAAACACAGTTGATCGGAGAGGAGGTGCAAAGTTAACACTAAAGGCTGAAGGCCTTCTGCATTTAATGCATGAGAATGAGATCTATGAGCTTCTTTATAATGCTTATATCTATATATAAGCCAATACATCATGCCTATAATAGTGTTAACACACGATTGAGCGGCATCAAAAATTTATAAAAAGTGCGCCGGCACCGCTGCTTCACGAGAGCTTGCGCACCTCACTAACACAGCGGCGGTAACAGGTTTTACTTCCGGGTTCAGATGGGACCGGGTAGATCCCTGCTCCTATGGCCGGCTAACAGTTTTTCAAAATGTATGTTTATATACTTTTCCGAAAGTGTGCTTTGTTGCATTAATTGTACCAGATGATCAAACTTATTTGATATTACTATTTTAACGCCACAAATTTACATTGACAGATAGGGATTGGAAAGAGTATAATGAAAAGCTTGTCAAAAAAAAGCTTGTCGACATTTGATGTGTTTGTTAATGCTGGCCTCCTGATTAACCAGGCTGAAGAGGATGAATGAAGGAAAAAGGGGAAAGCCCTATGCCTACTCTGATGCACTGATGCTTATCATACTGGCCGTAAAGGATACTTCCATACAGGCAGACAGAGATGCTTGGTGGAGTATGGGGAGCCAGGATACCATCCTATACCCAGATCTGCAGGAGGCAGAAGGGGCTAAAGGTTCCACTTGAAGTATGACAAGGATAATCCTGTTGACATAGCAGTTGACTCATCAGGCATCAAGATATTCAATAGGGGTGAATTGATCAGATAGGAGGAGGGGATGGGTAAAGCTGCACATTTCATGTGAATCACCTCATAACCGGCGTGGAGGTAACAGATGAGCGCTGATGGGAAGGAGTTCAGCAAGCTTAGTGCAATGGATACTGTTGGCAAAGTGAATAAGGTGTTTGGTGATTCGGCCTATGACTCCAGGGATAACTTCAGTGCAGGCCATGGGCGCAGAGCCTGTAATAAAGCCCAACTTCACTGGAAAATCTAAGGGCTCGTACGTCAGGTCAAAGGTAGTTAGGGAGTTCCTCAATGATCCAACTGCATGGAAGCATAGATACGGACAGAGGTGGAAGCGGTGTTCTCTTCGTTAATGCTAGGAGAGTACGTATCATCAGCGCTTGATGCAGGAATATTCAATGAAATAATAGCCAAGGTGTTCACATATAATATTGTGGAGGCGCATCGCGGTGGCACGAGGGTAAGCTGGACAAAGGGACACGTGCCTTAATTAATTTGTTCATTGGCCGGGAATAATCAATTAATGCAATAAAAAAGAAAATATTAACACCAATTTATAAATAAGTAAAGCTATATTTTTGCGACGGGCCGGTGGTGTAGTTTGGTTAGCACATCGCCCTCACACGGCGGGGGTCGCCGGTTCAAATCCGGCCCGGCCCACTTTTTGAGTAAAGTAAATTAAATTGAGCAGCACTTTATGCGCAATGAAACTATCGCCATACCTTGATTTAACCAAGCCGGCAGTTACTTTTCTTCTTATGCTGGCAGGCATTGCAGGTAGCTTTCTAGCAAACCCAACAAATAACATCAGCGGATTTGTCATATCATTGATAGCCCTTTATATAGCTACTTCTGGCATAAACGCCCTTACCAATTATATTGATTGCGACATAGATGGCAAAATGCACAGGACCGCCGGCAGGGCTATACCATCAGGCAGAATTAAGCCAAGCAACGCATTGATATTTGGCATAACCTTGATTATAATTTCAATATCTATTGCTTGGACAGCTTCACCATATTCTAGCTTTTGGATTATTTTTGGAGTAATCTTTGATCCATTACTTTATAACTGGTTAAGTAAAAGGAGAACTGCCTTTAACATATTAATTGGGTCACTGGCTGGAGGTGCACCAGTATTCGTTATGTGGAGCGGAGTTACTGGTAAACTGTTTGCACTTGGGCCGTTTTATTTGTTTATGATCATAGTTATATGGACCCCCATCCATATATGGAGCATTTCAATAAAGTATTATGACGATTATAAAACTGCAGAAATTCCTATGCTGCCAGTAGTTTACGGTAAAAAACTCGCTTCACGTATGATAGGAGCGTTTGCACTCTTGTTAACAGTCTTTACAACTGCCATAGGAATTGTGGAATTAGATTTTTACTTCTTGATTTTAATTGAAATTCTCAATTTAATAATGCTGCTATTAAGTTTTAAAGCAATATTATCGTCAAGAGAGAATGACTCATTTAAAGTTTTTATTTACACAAATATATACCTTGCAATAATTTTTATAATTATTATTTTAAATAAGTTGCTCTGACATACTCCCCTAGCTAAACAGTGGATCAAAACCTTATGTAGGATGGCAAGCTAGTTATCATTAGTACAAACAACCTAACTAACATCCTAAGGCCAAATGTCGAGAAGTGCTTTTAATGTGACTTTATGATAGATGCCTTCCATACTATATTGGCTGGCAGTACATACTTATCATGATCTTCGCGACCGTGAACATGACGAATCTGAGCTGCTAATAGGGCCCGGATGAGTAATGCGGCCTGATGCAAGCTAGGAGGTGATGTACATTGGTGATATAGGAAAGGTGCAGAGCTGCAATCATGAACCAGCATGGACACATAATAAATGAATTTAGCTTCGATAAGATGGCATATCTTACCTATCTTCACCATTCATATATGATAGTTATGTAATCAACTAGCCCATATTGGATGAACATATACGCTAATCTAGAGTATGTACACATACCTATTGTGCTGGCTCATCCCTTGAAGCGCATCTGCCAGAATAAAGAGTGACAAGGTTGACGCTAGCTAACCTTTTCATACTAGAAAGCTACATTCCAGAGAGATAAGGTATCTACTAAGGCACACTATTAAGGTATTGACCAAGAACAGGGTGCAATTATAGATAAGAATGATCTCAAGTTCTATGACCTCTTTGGAAAGGAAGGAATTGTTGAATGGGCTTCCTCCATTGGGCAGGCTTGACAATTACCTGGCTAACATAGCCTAGGCAGATAGAAAGGGTTGACAGAGCGTCAAGGGCAAGGAAGATTTAGGCTTATGAGCCTAACTTAGATGTATGCACAGCTCATCAGGCAGGTTCTAGAACTACAAGCTTGTATCGTGGGCTTCTCCCTCTTTGCATCAATCAGGCAAAGTGAAGTATAATGGCCGGAAAGCTGGGCTCCAGAATGCCCGATAATTGTTGAATTTGTAATATAAAATCATGACCCAAGTCCTTCTACTAAAGAATCAAGAGCAGGAGAGGAGATCAAAAGACAATAATAGCAGTATCTAACAAGATGTTGAAGAAGTTCACTAAGGGAGTACGTATCAATTAACAGGAATAGTACAGTGAACTACCCTGCCCTTTCGGACGGGGCTTCTGCCATGCCCGCTTGTTTGGAGCTTCTCGATTCAACGACAATGCTTGCTTTCACATACGCTTTATGTATTCGAGCACGCTAGAGGCATAATCCTCTGCGAGCGTATCGCCTAGGTTCCCTAGGCAAAGCCCTTCTTGCTTATTTGCAGCACCTACATCCCTATCAAATACTGAATGGCATGAAGGGCATATTACCATTCTATCCGATAGGTTCAGATGCTGCGCTGTGCCACAATTCATGCATGCGCCAGTTGTTCTTATGAACCTGCCTACTTCCAAAGGAGTGCTTGCCTTTAGGCAATTGCGGAATCCTCCTATGGAAGTTTGCAGGATTCTCCTCCCGTAAAACCTTGACCAACTCTTATCATTTTG
>JARVJW010000183.1 GCA_029775955.1 Nitrososphaeria archaeon
CTTTCTTCGAATTTATCGCCAACCTTTACCTTTTTATCTTTATAAGAAACAGAATTCGATATGCCTTTTGATATTATGTAGTTTGTAAACCACTTCCCTTCAAGAAAGAGCCTTTGAAGTGCGTCAAATCTTTGTTTTGATATTTTGCTCTTATCGAATTTTATTTCATATACTTTTGCAGTCTGACCTTTCCGCTTGTCTCCCTGCCTTTCTCCCGTATCCTGCTGTTCTTTTCCGCACTAACCATATTATTTACCTTGATTTTCAACATACTTTTTTAACACATTACTTGTCCTATTATAACTGTATGATTATAAATACTTTTGCTCGCTTTCATCCAAGTCAAGGGGACTTCCCGCTCGCTGAATTAAATCTTCATATTGACAGAGTTAATTTTGAATTTGAAGCGTATTCAAAAAATGATGCTGCCCCCCAAATTTCTACCTTATCATTTATAAATTCTCTTACACTGAATCCCTGAACGGCTGAAGAACAGGCTACAAATTTTACACCAAGCTCAGTGGCATTTTTAAATTTCTCCTTAATGCTATTATCAAGCTTTTCAAATACCTGCTTTTTAACTAGAAGCACACTGTCAAGGGCAAGGAATACAAGGGCATCATAACCAACTGCAGAAGCTACTGAAGCATAATCAAGCAGCATACCCATGCGAGCTGTATCTACAGGAGAAACAGTTGCCAATACCGCAAATTTAGGTTTATTTTTTGCCATAGAGCATCATTTCAAATCTTACTATTTTAATTTTTTATTAACGTTTTATAAAGAGCTCAGATCGTTTTGCTTGACAATTGATGCTTTTAAAATCTGTAAAGTTGACGATAGATTAGCATACATGCTATCATATATTTATTCGTTTTTTAACTATTTGGTTTGCTATATTAATGGCACCCTTTTTATTTTTATTTTGAATCATTTTCCAGAATTTGTCATTATGAGTTACTTCCTTCAAAATTGATGCTCTTGTTTTTGCATCAATATGCATGATTCTCTTTCTAGTGCTTTTAATAACGCTATATCCATTTAAATATTGAGAGAGCTCTTTTCTAGCTGCGTTCCTTAAAAAGGCTGCAAAATAGGGAACGTTGCCTGATGTTGAAACTGATACAATGACATCACCTTTTTTGAAAAATGCAGGAAGCATTACGTGGGTGCTTCGTTTATCAACTACATTACAGAGTTTACCTCTGGCAATGCACATTTTCTCCACATAATCATTAATTTTTCCGTTTCCTGTTGCTGCGATCACCAAAAGGCTCTGGGATAACAACAAATCGAAATTTTTAATTTCCTGTACATCATTTTGTATTAAATGTGCTGCAGTGAACTTTAATTTTGGGTAGAATTCCTTTGCTATGATAGTGACATTCGCCCCGTTTTTAAGAAACAAAATCGACTTTTTATAAGCAATGCGACCACCCCCAATAATTAATATATTTTCACCTTTAATATCAACCATAAGAGGCACCAAGCTAACCATTAATTATCAAATCAATAAGCCCTAATAAAAACTTAAGCATTTAAAAATTTTACAACGCGTCCAATTATAATGACTGCAGGAGCTTGTATGCAATTACTATCTATCAATGCTTTAAGCTCATTCAACGTTCCGATTGCAACCTTTTGAGTTTTTAATGTGCCATTTGATATTATACAAACCGGGGTCTGGCTATCAAGTCCTGCGTTAATAAGATTGTCTGAAATTTGGCCTGCGCCTGAAACACCCATAAGCACTATAAGCGTGCCATCCATTTTTGCGAGTAAATTCCAGTTGATTTCATTTTGGTTTATTGGATGCCCATTAAAAATAACTACAGACGAAGAAATTCCCCTTGAAGTAATAGGTAAACCAACACTTGAGGGTACTCCAAGTGCGCTGGTTATCCCTGGCACTACTTCAAACGTAATGCCATGTTCCCTGAGAAAATTAACTTCCTCATTTCCCATTCCGAACAGCATAGGATCTCCCGTGTGTAATCTTATGATTGTACTCTTTTTATTATAATATTCAAGAACCGTTTTTTTAAAAGCCTCAATCCTTTCTGAAGATGTTGAACCGTGTTTATGAGATACTAATATGCATCCTTTTTTAGCAAGCGTAATGATGTCCTGTGGAATAAGATAATCATATATCATCACATCCGCTTTTTTTACAAGTCTGAATGCCTTTAATGTAAGAAGAGATCTATCCCCTGGACCTGCTCCTACAATGTAAACTTTGGTTTGCAAATTCAGATTATGGTTCATGTTAATATTAATCTTATGGTCTATCAGCTGCTTAAACTTTGTGGATACAACGGCAAAGGTGTACGTCATACTCAAGAAGAATTCAACCCTGAACGGCTTCCAGAAGTGTAAAGACACCATGTAGGATTTCGTAAGGATCACCGTAAGCTATTTAGAGCAGTATCATAAAAGGAGCAACTCCGAGTTCGGCTTCCCAGAGGACAAGAAGATGCTCGCTGTACTGTCGCATAGAGGAGAGAGGATAGGTTGTGCGATGTTCTCCATCGGGCTCTGACACAACCTGGCATCGTAGAATTTTGTCCCACAGCCGGTGTTAGGGGCTTTATGTTTTAGTCATATGTGAGCAAAAATAAGGATATTAGGTGATGGTAAACACATGTATGTAGGTATAGATCTCCATAAAGGATACCTACCGAAGTGGATGATAATGGGTATGTGTTGAAGGAATTGAAGATGTTGTGTGAGCCCGATAAGCTGAGGAGGTTCTCCGACTCACTTCCGTTGAGCATAGTGATAGAGAGCTGGTACTGGGCGTACAGGATGCTGTCAGAAAGGCATGAAATAAGTTGTGTTGCCAAACCCAATGCAGACAAAGGCCATATATAGCTTCGGCCAAGGTGAAGAAAGACGGATAAGGTCGATGCGCTGATGTTTGCAAACCTGATCAGGGGAGGATATATACCTGCTGAATGCTATGTGCCGCCCAGGGAGACCATGGAGCTGAGGGAGCTAGCTAGTCAGGTATCGGGCTAGGCTGGTGAGGGTGGACGAAACGGTAGAAGCGGGCTAAGGAGTACAGTGGCTAGTGGAGATATTCTTCTCTGTATTAAGAGGGTGACAGCGTAAGCTCTAGACGATTTCAGAAGGCTGAGCTGTCGCTAAAGATGATGTTGTACAGCAGGTTTCAGTCCATGTAGGGAAGGGATGAACACGCCTGCTAGACCCGTTCTACGGAGAGGAATTGCATTAACAGGAGTTAGGCTACAGGATATCAATAAGAATATGCTTATAAGGCTGCCTTTATAATTCAAGTTATGATTGGTAAATTAAGCGGGAAGTGCGTGGTTGTCACCGGTGCTGCTATGGGCATAGGTAAAGCAACTGCAATAGCGGCTGCAAAGGAAGGAGCTACCGTCGCGGTCTGTGACATAAACGAGGTAGAGGGAAAAAAGGTTGTTGAGGAAATAGCCAGGTCAGGGGGTAAAGCAAAATTTTACTCTCTTGACGTTTCAAATGAATCTCAGGTTAAGGATGTTTTTAGCAGGATAGGCAAAGAGCTTGGGGATATATACGGCCTGGTTAACAACGCTGGTATTGCTGGAGCAAGCAAGCCAACCCATGAAATAACCATGGAGGAGTGGAATAGGGTGCTCGGCATAAATGTGAATGGCGTATTTTTGTGCACAAAGTATGCCGTGCCCTACATGATCAAGAACCAGTCTGGGAGCATAGTTAACCTTTCATCAATATATGGGCTTGTTGGGGCACAGGACGCACCGCCTTACCATGCTTCAAAGGGTGCAGTGAGGCTAATGACTAAGACAGATGCGTTATTTTACGCAAAATACAACGTGAGGGTAAATTCTGTTCATCCTGGATTCATTGATACCCCCATGGTTTCAGGATTTGCTGAAAGCACTGGAAACAAAGAAGCCATGTATGAAGCTCTAAAGAAGCTACACCCATTAGGAAGGCTTGGGAAACCGGAGGAAATAGCAAGCGTCATAGTTTTCCTGCTTTCAAACGATTCTTCATTTATGACTGGTTCAGAAGTTGTGGTTGACGGCGGCTATACAGCTCAGTGAATAACGCTTATCCCCAAAATGATCCACGCAAACTCGTTTGCCTGGTTAGTCAGTTTGCTTGATGGTTAACGGCTTACCGTTTCAAAAGGATTATAATTTATTTTCTTATAACCCTCATTCGGAGCGTTGACCATAAAGGCCATCGCAGCTGTTACGAACCCAATTTAAAAGATTTATTTAGCGCTTTGGCCCATACTGGGCGATTTGATCACCACAGATTAACCTGTTGGAACCCCTTTGGCGTTAGATTTTGATGTATGGAAACAACATGGTTCATAAGTTTGTTGATACGTTATCTTGTTGTTGAAAAGCTTTGCCGTATTATGTAGCCTAATTATAAAGGTTCTTGGTGAAGTGAAGAAATCATTGATTTTTTCGTTTCCCTGAATTACGCTATGCAGTGATAAACTAAATAGATTTTATCTACTGGATGTTGATAACCCTGCACAATTTCCTATGATCTGCTGTCGCATTTAAATTTTGGTAGTTAATTGCTGTGTTGAACAAATATTTAAGTGACCTGTAATTCCAGGAGCTTTTTTTCCTTCCTGCTAGGAATAACTTTCCACAGGACCACAGTTGCGCCCCTTTTTCTCAGGTAAGAGACAACCTTTCGCCGATCCTCCTCTCTTATCATGAACACACCCTTGGAATAGCGTATGTTCCTGATCTTGTCAAGGTA
>JARVJW010000193.1 GCA_029775955.1 Nitrososphaeria archaeon
CTTATCACCAGTTCCTCGTTGTATGCCTTCCAGTCTCTCCTGTCCTTGTAAGGTTTTCCCCACCTTGACTATAGTATACAACAGGCATATATTTATATTCTCAGAAACCTTCCAGTTGTTGTGGAAACGGCAGTCCTGATATCGTTCACCCTGAAATAATAGGAGCAGGGGAGAGATCTCAAAGTTCTACCGTGATCGGTATGAGAGCTACCCGATACAGATCAAGGAAGGCTTGACAAGATCAGGAACATACGCTATTCCAAGGGCGTGTTCATGATAAGAGAGGAGGATCGGGGAAGGTTGTCTCTTACCTGAGAAAAAGGGGCGCAATTGTGGTCCTGTGGAAAGTTATTCCTAGCAGGAAGGAAAAAAGCTCCTGGAGTTACAGGTCACTTAAATATTTGTTCAACACAGCAAGGCGAGACCAAGGTTTAAATATCATTCTGTATATCATAAGACAGTTGATAACTTACAAGTTCAGGCTCTACCCAACAAAAACGCAGGCTCATGTCTGAGGCTTTTATGCAACAACCTTCTTGATGACAGAATAAGCCCACAGTGTTTGAACGGCTCTCACGGCATTTCGCCATAACGACAAATTTCTAGATGTATTTTGCAGGATGTTGCATTTAGCCAAGGCATATGGAGCCTTCTATGCTTGTCTTCGGGATATTCAAAATTCAAACGAAAGGGCAACTCATTCACATATCCACAACTTGGTGGTTTCAAGGTCAACGGCAATAGAATTTACCTTTCAAAGATAGGCCAAGTTACATAGACCAATAGTAGTGGAGCAACTGTCATTCGTGACATGGTAGTTCATAGCCGTTGAAGGTACGCCAAGCAGGGGACAGCGCTGTTGGCGTGGGCGTCTTGAATGCCATAGCACTAAGGAACACTAATAGAGAACCCGCACATATTGGCGCGCTCGGGAACACATTAAGCACCTGCAAAGAACAGGGGAAAGGCATTGCTTGAAAAATCTTAGAGAAAGGTCAGGAGGTAAAGAGGACTTCGACCACAAGCTCGATGACAAATTGATTGCCTTTGAAGATTCAGGACATGATAAAAAACATTCGCTCGTATCGATAATAATGTACCCTTGGGGACAACTGCCTACAGGGCAGAAAGGCTCGGGCTGGTATCAACTTAGCAACATCGAAGAAATGTTCCAGATGCGGGATCCTGATGAAAGACATATCTGGGTGAACATTTGAATGCATGCAGATAGGGATGTAAATGCTGCCAGAAACATTCTGGCAGAGGGTCAGGAACTGACCCGTGCGGAGGAACAACCTCTACTTGTCCAACGAGAGTTGATAAACAAGTTTGTTACTATAAAGCAAGCCCAAAAGCTTTAGTTGTGGGTAGTTCATACAGAACTGACTTCCCCGCCTTCAGCGGGACCCTGCTTTCCCTGCAACGCGTCGAAAAGGTAATTCAGAAATTGTGTTTCAGGAACGGCCCCTATAAATGTGTAATTACCGTTTATTACTATATGAGGAACTGACATAACCCCATATTCATTTGCAAGGTCTTCAAATTCAAGCGCTTCAACCATGCTGCCATCAATATGGCTATTTGCCATCGCAAACTGGTGAGCCATTCTTACAGCCCTAGGACAGTATGGGCATGAAGGGGTAACAAATACCTGTATTTTAACGTCTTTATCCACAGAACCTAGCCTGCTCACTGTGGACGGAGCAAGCCTCATAGAATCCTTGCTAATGTCAATCACATCATCAACAAAAGCGCTAAATTCATAACCTGCTGGCAAACCATAAAAGTGAACCTTTGACAACTTGGCGCCCGATATGACAAGGGCAGGAGCCATCTCCACATAATATTCCCCTCTCTTTTCTGTAGCTTCATCAAAATCGTATACCTCATAGTTGATCCTCTGATCTAGGCTTGACACTTCCTTCATTAACTCTACTATTTCATTACAGTATTCGCAGTTATTTTTTTTTGTAAATGCTATAAGCTTAACATTTCCCCCTAATTTTTTTGAAAATACATCCCTTAATGTATTCTTATCTTCTTCAGATATTAAACTCATACTTCTATCCCCAACGCAGAAAGCACTTTTGCTTCAATTAACCTTTTTGGCATGGCGCCAACTACCTGGTCAACGAGTGAACCGTTCTTAAAGATCAACAGGGTTGGTATCCCCATTATTGAATACTCCATGGCGGTGCTTTGGTTTTCATCAACATTTAGTTTGCCGAACCAGATCTTGCCTGTGTATTTTCTCGCAAGCTCTTCAACTATTGGCGATATCAACCTACACGGTTGACACCACTCTGCCCAGCAGTCAATTACCACGTTTTCATGTGAAGACACAAATTGGTTAAAGTCCAGGTCAGTCACTATTACTGGTTCACTTAAGCTGCTTACTTTAGCATTACTTGAAGAAATTAATCGCTTCAACATCTGCTCTTTTATTGATTCTTCCTCATTATCAAAGTTCATAAAGTGAAAAAAATAAACAGATTTTTTAAGCGTTTCTAAACATTTGTAAATTTTATTTCGCGAATTTCATCCATTTTTTTAATGAATATGCACTCTTGCAAAAATCATTTTCGACAGAAATCAATTTATATGTGTAAATTGACCAATTGTTCAGGGGCCGTCGTCTAGCCTGGTCCAGGATACCAGCCTGGGGCGCTGGCGGTCCCGGGTTCAAATCCCGGCGGCCCCATCCAGGGTTGGGGGATATAGATAAGACTGAAAAAAGGTTACATTTTTGATATTAATATAAAAATCTGCTTTGTTGCATATATCAAAAAATAGTTAATTTGTTAATAGTTTCAAATTTAAATTAAAGGAATTATTTATTTTAAATTGGCAATTTATCCTAATTTTTAAATAATTAGCACAACTTTTAATTAATGCAACAAAGTAGCTGATACAAAAGGTTAATATATATGTCATCCACAATCTAGTCAATGTCTTCAAAGTTAGTAGAAGAAGGTAAGTGGACATCAGCGCATACTTGGACATTCATTGCATTCAGTGTAGGCATGTTACTGGAAGCTTACATATATGGGTTAGCTGCTTTCGCTACAGCATGGTACCCAATAACAAATGCATTCCTCAGGAGCACTGTACTGGCATGGGCACCCATCTGGTTGTCCGTTGGAATACTTTTTGCAGGGCCCATATCAGATAGGCTTGGCAGAAAAACTACATTCTACATAACAATGGCTCTATATGCGATAGGCGCTATAGGTATTTTCTTTGCTTACACATATTATCTTGTACTTCCTTTTATGGCGATGTTGCTTTTTGCCGCTGGTGGAGAGATGAACACCATTATGGCGGCAAATCATGAATTGATGCCAAGTAAATACAGGACCAAGACAATGTATTGGGAAATAAACTTCATAAACGTCGGGGGAGTATTGTTAGCAATAGTTGCGATAGCAGCAACAGCCGCTTATTACAGTATGATTTTTCAAAGAGAAATGATTGGTTTCACATTTGTACCCATATTGATTATACTAATATATAGTAGGATCAAGATGCCTGAATCTGTTAGGTGGCTAGAGTTTAAAGGAAGGAAGGAAGAGGCAGCGAAGGTCTACTCTAAATATTATACTTCAAATATGTCTATATCATCGATCAGCAAGTCAGATACACAGGCTTCATCAACAGTCAATATAGGGGGTAGCATGACCAGAAAGCCATCTGTAGCACTGAGGTTATTCGTAACAACCGCCATATCAACGGCTAACGCTGTAGGCTTCGGCCTAATGACATACGTGTTGGGCCCATACTATTTCCCAAGCCTTACCCCTTACATAATACTAATAGCTAATATAGTTGGATTTTCTATGGGCGCAATTCTTGGTACTCTAGGATTTATGTGGAGCAGAATAAAGGTACTGCTAATTTCTTCAATAGGTGTAGTTGTAGTAACATACATCATCTACGTATTAGTTCCAGAGTGGAGTACAAACATCATATTCTTCTGGTTCCTTCTAGTAGCATTGAATGTATTTGTAGGTATAAACTACCTTGGTGAAGATGCGCTCAAGGGCGAAGTCTGGCCAACAAAACATCGCGGCCTATATACAGCTATTCCACGAATTCTTTCCATAGGCGTAATCGATACCATAGCCATATATTATACGGCCAGTTTTTCACTATCACAATACACCCTATTTAATGCGTTGATTTGGACAGTGGGACTGGTTGGCGCAATAGTATGGTGGTACAGGGGAAATGAAACAGGAAAGGGAGTAAGCTTGACTGAAGCCTCTAGTGAAGTATTACCGGCTCAATAAAACATATTAATCAATAAATTATTATTTTTCATTTTTTAAAAGGTTTACATTGAATTTCATATAAAACAAATTGCGAAAATTCGATGCGCATAACTGTATCTTGGCCTTTTTAAAAGTGAAAGCCTCTAGGCCTTCAGGCAACTTTTCTGGAGTTTCTGCAGTGATAACCGTTTCTGAAAGGTTATAATTTCTTATAACCATCATTCGGAGCGTTGACCTTCAAGCCCGCTCCGGCCACTTTAGGCTCATGGCCGGTGTACAGGTATTCATCCTTCAAAGAAGGCCAAGAGGCATCCGCACTCACGGTAAACGGGTAGCCGCAGAGGCGCAGGCCACGCAGGGTTATGGCAAGTGAGGCCAGCCTATCCCTGTCGTAGTCCACGCCACAGGTTTCGCATTTCGATATCCCCCAAGCCTGGTGCTTCAGCTTATCACCACAGACAGGACACTCCGAGGAGGTCC
>JARVJW010000008.1 GCA_029775955.1 Nitrososphaeria archaeon
AGGATCATGCTTCCCCTTTCCACTAATGCTTCGTTATAGTCGTGCCAGGACATATCAATGGGCATGACAACACTTGATGACAAACACTATAAATCAGGTGATGACAGAAATAGTTGACATAAGTGTCAAGTTGGGCTACAAGCTAAGCACTTTGGCTTTGGGAAGGAATCCTAAAATGGAGTCAGGTTGAATCAAGACCACAAACTGACGCGTGGTATTGCCTTATCTAAATCAAACTTGATCAGAATGCAAACTGCTGCTCATAAGTTCCTTTTTGCATGCAAAACGTACTCTGCTGATATGATCATTGATCTCCTGCACCTAATATAATATTTGTGCAGCCTGTTTATATCATATAAACTGATAAGTTTAAAAAATCGTCTATTTATTTATAAGTATATATCGAAAAATGTTATAATTTTGTCGTAGGAAACAATATTAAAGCAATATAACTTACTATATTTTTAGAAAAAATTACACAATAATGTAATAATAAATTTAATCTTTTTTTACGTAAATATTGTTTTTTACTCTAAATTAATTAAAAAAAAACAATTAAAACAGCAATTTTTTGACAGCAATGTTTATTAATATCTGTGTCTTTAATAATTATAATATGACATGGAATGGAGTAGAGTTTAATCTGCACTCAGTAATTCCATCGTGGGTAATGGTAATATATTTTCTAGTAATTATAGGATTATTGGTCTATGCATGGAACAAACACATTCTTGCTAACTTAAAAACAGTTGATTTTGTCTATATGGGTCTCTTAGCTGCTATATTGGTTATATATAATTTCTTTATATCTCCTTTGATTCCAAAGTTTACAGCAGTAACATCTGTATTCTACTATACTACAATCGGTGAAATGTTCATATTGTTCCTGGTTGCAGCGCTGATCGGCAAAGCTGGAAGTGTGATGATAATGATGTTCATATATACTCTACTTTCAGATATATTTCATTATGGATTTGGTGGAGAACCTTTCTGGTTTATTTATGAGATAACAGCTTATGCAGCAATTATAGATTTGTACTTACTTTTAAGAGGAAGATATATGGGAACCCCATATCAGAGAACATTCAGAGCAGCTGTAACCACAGTTCAAACTGCACAATCCACAGATAAGGGTAAATTAAAGGAAGGAGTGAGAAAGGTGCCTGGGTTGTACTTTCTGGACGGCGCAGTGGTTGGTTTCGTAGTGTTTGCTGCATATAATTTTTGGTATCAGGGATTCTGGGCGACATTTGTTGAAGGGTATCTATATACTTCACATTACGTCCTTTTCGAAACAGCAACTAACGGACTGGGTGGAATTGCTGCAGGAATTATTCTAGCACCATTAGTATATTATATCAAGAAAGTAATTGTAGGATCTCTGTAAAGCAACATTTATTAAGTCGTATCCCTTTTTTTATTGTTTAGTGTTGAATTAGCATGAAGGCAGTTGAGATAAAGAATTTAAAAATTTCATATGGAATGGAAAAAGAACCAGCTCTTGAAGGGATCAATCTTGATATAGAAGAGGGTGAATTTGTATTATTAGTTGGGAGGACCGGTTCTGGAAAATCAACGTTGTTAAATGCGATAAACGGAGTAATACCCCATGTGATAGAAGCTAATGTGGAAGGCACAATAAATGTTTTTGGAATCGACAGTCAAACCACAGAAATGAAAGACATTGCAAAAATGGTTGGGACAGTTTACCAGGTTCCTGAGGATCAAATTTTTGCTCTCGTAGTTGAAGATGATATTGCATTTGGCCCAGAAAACATGGCAGTTAGTCCTTCTGAAATATCATCTAGGGTAGAATGGGCATTAAAAGAAGTGAATTTATTGAATGAAAGGCGATCACCAACGTTTCTGCTTTCTGGCGGTCAAAAGCAGAGGCTAGTAATTGGTGGCGCCCTGGCTATGAGGCCAAAATTGCTTATACTGGATGAACCTACTAGCATGCTTGATTCCCTTGGTACTGAGGAAGTTTTTGGCACTTTAAAGAGACTAAGAGACGAATATGGCATAACTATAATAATGGCTGAACATAAGGTGGAAAGGGTTCTGGGACTTGTCGATAGATTAATACTGATAAGCGATAAAAAAATAACCATTGATGCACCAATAAGGGAAGCACTGATGAGAAATATAGAATCCTTTGGAATAGAGGAACCTCAGATAGCGGCATTACATAAAAGTATAAACCCCACCGCTAAGGTTGCCCCTATAAATATTGATGAATTCATAAACATGAACTTATCAATAGCTAGAGAAATGCAAAACAAAAATTTACCTTTTCTGGACCCAGATACTATGCCATTAAATGATGGGGAAAATGCTGTGGAATTTGATGATGTATGGTTTAAGTATGAGAGGAGCAACGAATTTACGCTTAGAGGAATAAATTTTAAGATAAGAAATGGGGAATCTGCATCAATAATGGGTCCTAACGGCTCTGGAAAGACTACAGCACTAAGGCTTGTTACTGGGTTGCAGAAAGCTACAAAAGGAAAGGTATTAATTAACGGGAAGGATGCTTCAAGGTTAAGGATGGGTGATATAGCAAAGATAGTGGGATATGTTTTTCAGGATCCAGACCAAATGATTCTTAATACGTCAGTAATAAGTGAAATTACATTTTCCCCCAGATTAAGGGGGGAGGATAAATCTAAGGTTGAAAAAAAGGCTGAAGAGTTATTAAGGATGTTTAGCCTTTACTCTTATAAAGATGAAACACCACACAGGCTTAGTGTAGGTCAGAGAAGGTTGCTGACTATATGCAGTGTGCTGATAAATAATCCAGCGATACTTCTGCTGGATGAGCCGACCAGAGGATTAGATAAAAGGAGCGGTGAGGAAGTTCTTTCTTATATAAAGGATTTAAACAAGAATTTTAAAATAACGCTGATAATGGTATCACATAATGTTAAGCAGGCAGCTGATTATAGCAATAAAGCCATAGTTTTTTATGACGGAAAAGTTGCTGTGGAAGCGTCTCCCAGGGAAGCATTTAGTCAGGCAATTGTTAATAAAAATTGGTCTGTAGTGCCCCCCCAGGTATTTCAGTTGACCTATAAGCTAGGAATTAAGCCACCTGCGGTTAAACTAGAAGAAGCAACAGCCCTCCTAGAAGCAATTAACACTATAAAAAAGAATGATGAAAGAAAAGCAGCAGGTGAATAAAAAATGAAAACAGCTTATTCACTAACAATTGTTATTATCACGTTAATTGTAGTGGGAGGAATAATATACCAAAATTACGAAACAACACCATTAGTAAATATACATGGAATAAACTTGGTGGTCAATGAGCCTACTAACTCAAAACTGGAAATAGAGGGGAATGTGCTGCTTCCAAGTTCAACATTTACAATAAAATCTTCCAGTTTTTTTGAATATAAACTTAATATCACTAATTACAATACTGTAACGGAATATGTGAAATCGGTAACAACAAATACGCCGGGTTTCCAGATTCCCACTACATATCTTTCTGAGTCTCTACCATTATCTATATCTCCAGGCGAATCCAAGATTCTAGATGTAACAGTTGCTACTCCTACAGGTTCATACTCCGGGCCAGTAAACATCATAGTAAATGTAACAACGTCTTGAATTTTTTCTAATGCCTTACCTTATGTTTATAAACCATGTATTTTAACCGTGGATCTACAACCGTGCGCGTACTGACAAATAAATTCCATACGTTTCCGTTAACCGGCAGAACTTGACAACTACATAGCCTTATTCTGACATCCTCCCCCCCTAGTAAACGATCAGAGGTTCCTGCTTAGAGTAGCAACTCGTAGACCCCTATTTGAGAGTTATGCTGCAGTAGCACTCTACAAGGTCTGACATCCTCTTCCCCTTGAAAGGTGTGAGATTTCCAGCTCGTTGTTGTTAAATTCAGAAGTGTCCCATTAGATCCATATTATGACATTCAAATTCACGTTTATGAGTTGTTAGACTTGAAAGTGCCACACTTTTCCCAACAATCATACTGATGCTCTACGCACCTTGAGGCATTACCTTCACTTTTCACATCTTTTAGCCTTGTTTTCACCCTCAACTCTACAACTAAAATTTCAAAATTGCTGGAATTAAGGATATTATAGCCCCATAATGCGATCATGACTTTATGACAGACGCTATATTGGCTGACAGTCAATGGAAAGCATGGTCTTCGCGACTGTGAACATGACGAATTTGAGCTGCTAATGGGACCCGGATGAGTGAATGCAGCCTGATGCAAGCTAAGAGGTGATGTATGTTGGTGTAGTTGTAGGAAAGGTGTAGAGCTGCAATTATCAAACATTAGTTAAAGGTGAAACATTACTGCTTGTGGAACAACTAAATAGATAGATTTATAAGATGTTCAAATGGATATTATTCAGTTGTAAATAGTTGACTTTTAGTATTCCACAGCTTTTATTAAGTATATCTGTTTTTTGAGCTATATCAAATAGCATCTGTTGGAAATAGCTTTGAAAATTATACGTCATTCAATTGTGCTCTAGTCGTTAGATTCGCCTGAAACACAATATTTTGATTTTATAATAATTTCTAGTCTATACAACAAGCGTTATTTTTATAGCTTGTAGCTCAATTGATGTTAATGCAATTCCTCTCCGTAGGACGGGTCCAGCAGGCGAGTTCCTTCCTTCCCTACATGGACTGAAACTTGCTGTACAGTAACACCTTTAGCGACAGCTCAGCCTTCTGAAATCGTCTAGAGCTTACGCTGTCACCCTCTT
>JARVJW010000132.1 GCA_029775955.1 Nitrososphaeria archaeon
ATCATCTGGTACAATTAATGCAACAAAGCATCAAAATAAAAAATCTTTAAATTACATTTATCATAAAATTAAACAATGACAGATTTAAATAAATTGAGGGAATCTATCCAAAATACAAAAAAGGAGATATCATCATTTTCTCCTGAAAGATACGAAGCCGTAAAAAAAGGTAATGAAGCAGAACACTTGAAAGTGAGGGTAAAATCCGTAAAGAAAGTGCTGGAAGGGTGCAAGCTGGAAGCACAGTTTATAGAATATTTCAGTAAACCTCTTGGTGCAAAGCTGAATACAGACACAGAAAGGATAGAGCGGGAATTAGATAAGGTAGTTATGCTTAACAACCTTCAAGCATTTCACGAATGGATGTGCAAGAGTGTTGTTCCAACTGTAAAACTGACAGAGCAGTTGACTCATATATCTGCATCAGTTCTGAGCAATAAGGAAGGTAAGACAAATACATACAAATGGACCCAGAAAGGTGAGGATTAATAGTGAGGGCAGTAGATTATAAAACAATACCAATAGATGCTGACTTTCTTCATAAACCTGATGAATTTCCAATCACTGGAGAACATTTAGGCCACAAGGTAAGGGCAGAAGGAAAGGTAAGGATTGGTGGTGAGGGAAAGCCGTACCCAACAACCAATGGGATACATGGAACTCAAGTTGCTGTTGACTGGGAAGCATGTATAGCGGATGGGGCATGCATGGATGTGTGCCCTACATCAGTATATGAATGGTTTTTGAACCCCGGACAGGCAGGGACTGGAAAGGACAAAATCGTAGAAGTTGGGACTGAGGAATGGAATAAATACAGGACTGACAAATCTGATATGGTAAGGGAACAGGACTGCATTTATTGCATGGCATGCGAAGTAGCATGCCCCACAGGAGCCATCAAGATAACACCCCCTTAGCACTGGTGATTTGAAGAATGAATTCTGAAGATAATGAATATTTCGTGCCCCATGCAATATACCCCTACATCGGGTATTACAAGGAAAGCCATAAAATATCATTTGAAGAGGAAATGAGTAAACATGGCTATTTTGCAGAGGACACAAATAAAAGGTTGATAGAGGCTTTTGAAACATTTGGATGGGTATACTGCGTCGATTGCAAACAAGTTATCTATGATGTTGATGAAGCTTTACAGCATATAACTGATGGACATTGGCTCTCAAATGAGTTCATGCAAGACAACGTTGCGCCAGAGGAGGTGCCGGCAGTGGATTGAAAGAAATTAGGTACATACTCGGTGGCCCTCAAGGCGGTGGCCTGGAGACTTCCTCTCAGGTGTTATCATGGGCATTTGCTAGAGAAGGTTATAATGTCATGTCTGATAGAGAGTACTTTTCCAATATTAAAGGAAGGCACAGTTATGTGCATGCCACTATTTTATCTGAAAATGATACGCCAGCTTTGGCATACCCTGTTAATGTGCTTGGTGCAATGGACGCTGAAACTGTGTTTACACACAGCTATGACGTTGCAGAAGGCGGATACATGATTTATAACAGAGATGAAAGCCAAGTAAAAGTTGTATCAGTTGCTAGCATGGAAGATGAATATAAGGAGATTCTAATGAAAAAGTTCAGTGAGTCAGGAATAAGTGGGACAATTGAATCTGTTGCTGACTATTTGGCAAGGGAGAGAAAAATCAATATAATAGGGTTGAGCTACAGGGAGCTCCTTGGGGAACTGCAGAAGAGTGTTAATGTAATAGCTGCACAGGCATCACGTTACGTAAGCTCAATCCTGATAGGAGCTGTAGCTGCACTTACTGGTTTAAATGAATCCAGCTTGGACTACGCCCTTCAGAGGAGGTTCAAGTCAGGCGAGGTCTATGAACACAATTTAGCGTTCTCAAAGATAGTTATTAAGCAAGTTAAAGGGTCAATATCGCTTGATAAACCTATAATGGGAGGAGGAAAGCGTCTCGTGGTAAGCGGAAATGATGCTGTCGCAATGGCAAAAGTTGTTGGCGGTTTAAGATTTCAATCATATTATCCAATAACCCCTGCCGCTGATGAGAGTTTCACGCTTGAAGAATACGAGAGAATAGGCGGTGGGAGCGATTCCATAGTGGTATTTCAGGCAGAGGATGAGATCGGAGCAATAGCAGCTGCTATAGGTTCTTCATTAACTGGCGCAAGAAGCGCAAGCGCGACCAGTGGCCCAGGGTTTGACCTAATGACTGAGGGCCTTGGGTGGGCTGGAATAAATGAAGTTCCTGTCGTAGTTACCTATTATCAGAGGGGAGGGCCAAGCACAGGGCAACCAACTAGGGGTGGGCAGAGTGACCTTCTATCAGCAGTGTTTGCTTCACATGGCGAATACCCAAGGATTGTGATTGCCTCTGGCGATCACGAAGAGGCTTTCTGGGACACAATAGACGCCCTGAACTTTGCAGATATGTTCCAGACACCGGTAATACACCTTGTGGACAAATTCCTGGCAAATACTATAGCTTCGATGCCTGTGCCACAAGTTTCAAACGCGAAGATAGGTAGAGGAAAGCTTGTTGCAACGAACCTTGAACATTATAAAAGGTTTGATTACTCTTCGAGTATATCGCCACGGGCATTTTTGGGAAATTACGTGATGTGGTATACTGGAGATGAGCATAACGAGACAGGGCACATAACTGAGGAATCTAAGAATAGAGTAATGATGATGAAAAAGAGGATGAGTAAGATCAATGATATAGAGGCGGGGATACCAGAGAGCAGGAGGTATTCGCTTTACGGTGAGGAAAAGCCTGACATTGTGCTCCTTGGCTGGGGATTTGTAAAAGGCTCTGCACTCAGGGCAATAAGGGATTTAAAGGTGGAAGGAATAAAGGCCTCTTACTTGCACATAAGGTCCTTTATCCCGTTTCCAAAGGAAATTATTACGAAGATATTTAGGGAGTACGGGGCTGACAGAATAATAGACGTTGAACATAATTACGAAGGACAGACAGGATTTCTTGTTGCAATGAATACTGGTAACATGGTAAAGAGGAGAATACTAAAGTACACCGGTAGGCCAATATACAGCAATGAGCTCGCTGTAGCTGTAAAAAGGATTATTTCTGGCTCAACGGAAGAGGTGCTTGACCTTGGCTCTTAAGCATGCATCTCCCAATGATTTTAGGAGCAGCGTCTGGAACGACTGGTGCCCCGGCTGCGGTAACTTTGGCATTGTTGCTGCAATGTACCAGATGCTAGCTGAACTCAATGTTGACCCTGAGAAGACAGTAATTGTTTCGGGTATAGGTTGCTCAGGAAAGACAGCCCACTTTATAAACGCTGAAGGTGTGCACACTCTCCACGGCCGGTCTCTTCCATTTGCAGAGGGCATAAAGCTGTCAAACCCTGAACTTAACGTCATTGTAAATGTGGGAGATGGCGATCTTCTTGGCATAGGGGCAGGGCATTTTGTAGCGATGGGCAGGAGGAATATGGATATAACTGTTCTTATGCATGACAACACAGTGTACGCCCTTACAAAAGGACAGGCAGCACCAACCCTTAAGAGGGGGGAACAGACAAAATCTCTACCCAGGCCAAACATGCAGGATGCAATCAACCCAATAGGCCTTGCTCTTGCATCTGGTTACACGTTTATAGCTAGAAGCTACTCGTCCAGAATTAAGCATTTAAAGGAAATAATAAGGCAAGCCATAGAGCACAGGGGTTCAGCATTTGTTGATGTATTACAGCCATGTGTAACCTTTGATGATATACACACCTACGACTATTATAACAAGAGGGTTTACGACATACAGGAAAATGGGTGGGATCCTCTGGCAAAAAATGAACAAGAAGCTGTGCAGAAGGCTACCCAGGCATTGGTTAAATCGTATTCAATGGATGAGAGAATACCGATAGGAGTTTTCTACAGGAATATTTCCGTGCCAACATTTGACGAAAGGCTAAATGAAAGGTTACCCTATTACATTAAAAATCCTCCAGCTAAGCAACCAATAGAAAAGGATGGAAACGCCATAATTGACCAAGAAATTTTTGAAAACACATTCTCAGATTTTATAACTGAAATAGTGCGATAATTTTTTTAGGCAGCGATAGCAGGCATATGCCATAGGCCTCTTCCGCACACAAAATGAAAAAATAAAGTTAAAATGATGAGTGTTTCCAAAGCTTTTGCAGACAGTGTGTTGGGTTACACCCACGAAGAACTAGAAATAACCTCTAAAGGTTAACGGAAATCATAGCACCTCAGTTGTTTTTTGTATGTAAAAACTTCAAGGCGTGACATCCTCCCACGAATAAAGCCTGTGGGCTTCCTCTGCAACTCTTCAGAGGACGTGTTTTATCGGTGCTCAGTTCCTCGACACTGCTTGCGTCCCCTGTTGGAACGTATTGGCAAATATCTCCCTGAGCGTGACTTCCCCTCTGTCCGAGGGTAGCTCTGTTGAGTATGTTTATCGATGCGTTGATATCCCTATCAATTGATATCCC
>JARVJW010000096.1 GCA_029775955.1 Nitrososphaeria archaeon
TTTTTATCAGGTATTGTTTCATCTGTGATGACAATACAATCAGCTCCCTTTCTTCGAATTTATCGCCAACCTTTACCTTTTTGTCTTTATAAGAAACAGAATCTGTTATGCCTTTTGATATTATGTAGTTTGTAAACCACTTCCCTTCAAGAAAGAGCCTTTGAAGTGAATCAAATCTTTGCTTTGATATTTTGCTCTTATCGAATTTTATTTCATATACTTTTGCAGTCTGACCTTTCCGCTTGTCTCCCTGCCTTTCTCCCGTATCCTGCTGTTCTTTTCCGCACTAACCATATTATTTACCTTGATTTTCAACATACTTTTTTTAACACATAAGTGTTACTTGTCCTATATAGCTGTATGATTATAAATACTTTTGCTCGTTTTTGCTTTGTTGCATTAATTAAAAGTTGGGCTAATTATTTAAAAATTAGGATTACCGATTTAAAATAAATAATTTCTTTAATTTAAATTTGGAACTATTAACAAATTAACTATTTTTTGATATATGCAACAAAGCACTCGTTTTCATCCCCTTGCCAAGTCAAGGGGACTTCCCGCTCGCTGAGTTAAAAAGTTCTATGTAATTATAGTTTTTCGCTTGACTAATTAGATAATTATTTTTTTACCTATATGGTAATAAACTTCGTAATTAGGCTGATACCAATAAATAATAATTTTTATTATAAAATTGATATAATTTATTGTTTATATTTGAAATGATTTTAATTATAATGCCTTTTTTGCAGAAATTTTATTATCAATAATTATGCCTGAGGTCTACTGTGCCTTTACATGTAATTATATGCCAACCTTGTCAGACATCTGACTAGAGAATAATTCGAACGGAAATGGAGAGTGATAATAGGCTGAAGTAGAGGCTCCATGCGATACTCATATGCGGAAAGATGAGCTATGCAAATCATTGTTCAGAAATATTCATTTATTAAAAATGTTAAGCGGAGAACTATAAATATATATAATTATATATTTTTAATAGGAAATCTAAATATTATGGCATATTAATAGTCTGCCCATGAAAAGGCGCAGCATAGACGATGTTCCTGTAAAAAGGTTTCATTGGGCACTGACCACTATGGCTGCAATGGGAGTGTTCCTTGACGGCTATGACCTGAACGTCATAGCTTTTTCCGTGCTGTTGATATCATCATATTTCAAGTTGCCAACTACAGGTACACTCTATGCGCTATTACTTTCCAGCGGGCTTATAGGCATGGCAATAGGTGGTGTGACGTTTGGCAGAATAGCTGATAGGATTGGGAGAAAGTCGATGTTCATCATCGACATAATTATGTTTATAATATTTACTGCCCTTTCAGCGGTAGCAACAAATGTAGCTGAGATAATAATTTTCAGGGTATTGATGGGAATAGGAATAGGGGCAGATTATCCAATAAGCTCTTCCCTGATAGCTGAATTTGCACCCAGCAAGGAAAGGGGAAAGCTGCTCATGTATGGTATAATGTTTTATTGGTTTGGTGTGCTTGTGTCAGGGGCAGTTAACTACTTTGTGTTGCCACTTGGCTTTGCTCTTTCATGGAGAGTTGCCCTAGGAGTTGGGGCAGCCATAGCGGTGCCCGTAATTGCCGCACGCTGGATTATGCCAGAATCAGCAAGGTGGTTGAAATCAGTTGGAAAGCAGGAGCAGGCTGAGAACGTAGTTAAAAAAACTTTGGGGGGAGGCTACCAAATTCCTGAGCAGGGCAGGGCAGGCACAGGCGAACTTTTTACCAAACATTGGAAGGTTCTGACCTTTGTGCTTGTAACCTGGTTCGCGTTTGACATTGGATCCTATGGTTTTGGGTTTTACACTCCCACGCTGTACTATGAACTGGGCATAACAAACCTCAAAACTATCGTGCTTTTCGGCACATTGACTGCACCATTTCCAATAATTGCGTACATTGCACTGATGAAATTTATTGACAGGACTGGCAGAAAACTGCTTTCACTTATAGGGTTTGCTGTTATGGCGCTGGTGCTGGTAGCCCTGGTGCCACTGGTAATGGTGAGCCCTTATGCCCTTTTGCCCCTTTTCATAATCTTCGCTTCTTTTGAACAGTGGCCTGGGGGCATTCTTTCATTTTCATATTCCACTGAGCTGTTTCCCACTAGAGTCAGGGGACTGGCACAGGGACTGGCAACAACTGTAAGCAGGATCGGGGGAATACTTGGGGTGCTGCTTTTTCCGGTAATAAAGGGATACGGCTTGATTTATGGAACGACCTTCTTCCTAGCTTTTATACTTGTTGCGATCGCTTTTACCGCATTGGCGGCTCCAGAAACAAAGGGACAATCATTAGAAGAAATATCCAGTTGAATCATCACCTTACTATACGAAAGCGTATTGTCCTTAAAAGTATGACCAAGATGATAACTATGAACAGTGAGTAGCCAAGAACTTCGCTTATAATGGATAAAACCAGGCTAAGTGCCAACATTGCCCCCACTATAACTCGTTCATACATTTCTCTTCTCAATTTTGCTTTCTTAACCTGTTCAAGCTGCTCATTTTCCCTTATAATCTCCCTTATCATAATGGCCCATATTATCATGAGCGCAGAGAGAAGGCCAGAAATATATGCTATATTCCCAAGCCTTAGCACAAACGGTATTAGTGAAATAAGCACAAGGATTAACACGTCCAGAAGGGGAAATTGGTCAGTTTTTGGCGGGAATTCAAGCCTGTCCATTACGTAACTCCACCAGAACCAAATTACAACCAAATTGACAACTATAAAACCTATCAGCCTGCCTAGAGGCAGGGTTGTAGAGACAAGTGTATCTGCATTGAAAGCAAGCGCAATAGCTACAACCATGGTGGCAAGCTCAAGCACCAGAACATTTACAGTATTTCTATCCCTTTCCACGTCAATTATAACCAGATTAATTTTTATAAGTATTTAAAAAGGCTGAAAAAGGTAAATATGCGGGAAAAGTTAACCTATGATGTGAGAGGTATCTTTATAGGCAGGTTTCAGCCATTTCATAATGGACATGCAGCAGCCCTCAGGTATGGCCTTGAAAAAGTGGATGAACTTGTAATCGTGATAGGGAGCGCTCAGAAAAATCATGAACTTGAAAACCCATTTACTGCTGGAGAAAGGTATGAAATGATAGTCAGGTTTCTGAAATCTGACGGATTTAACAGGGCAGTTTACATAACGCCGCTTGACGACATCATAAATCATAGCATTTGGACGGCAACGCTCAAATCATACCTGCCAAAGTTTGACCTGGTATTTTCAAACAATGCGCTTGTCAATATGCTTGCAAGTGAGTCTGGCATGAAGGTAATTCCTGCACCCCTCCTAGACAGGGAACAGCTCATGGCAACCAGGATCAGGGAGAGGATCATAAAAGGCGAAAAGTGGGAACACCTGGTACCTAGAGTGGTTCACGATTTTCTCCTTGAAATCAATGGTGAAGAAAGGATAAAGGCACTTGCCAAGGCAAAGGAGGACATTCATGCAAGCAGCAGGTCATCTATGTAGATTGGCATGTTGTAAAATGCAGCCAGCGCAACAGCATCTGAGGCCCTGTAATTTTCAAGAGAAAATTTTTTGTTTCTTCCAATAAAATATATATTGGCCCTTAGAACGTTGCCTCTCTCATAAATTTCCACTTTTTCCAGCTCAACCCCAACCTGATTCGCCAATTCCTCAACCAAATTATAGATTGTGGGCATGGAGTTTCTATCTCCTGCCATGAACCTGTTTATGTGATACGAAACTTCACTGCTAAATGAATTCATTATAAATGCCCTTCCGTCGTCAGACGTAAATTCCACTACACCTTCACAGCTATCAGTAACGTATCCTAGATTCTTAATCTCAACCTTGACAAACATGTCAGCAAGTTAATAAAAGTTAAAGCTAAAAAAGTTTGCCAAAATTTAATAAGTTTTAAACCCGGAGTTAGAGTTTGGCAGCAACCCACTATTGTCAAGTATTGCTACCCGTTCAGGCATTGTACCTGTCATCATAAGTGTGAACAACACATTAAGGATTTTAAACAGTTGCTGTAGTATCATGAAAATATTATACCTTTGTTTCATGTTTTGCCATGATTAACACAAGATCGTTTTAACTCAGCGAGCGGGAAGTCCCCTTGACTTGGATGAAAGCGAGTAAAAGTATTTATAATCATACAGCTATATAGGACAAGTAACACTTATGTGTTAAAAAAAGTATGTTGAAAATCAAGGTAAATAATATGGTTAGTGCGGAAAAGAACAGCAGGATACGGGAGAAAGGCAGGGAGACAAGCGGAAAGGTCAGACTGCAAAAGTATATGAAATAAAATTCGATAAGAGCAAAATATCAAAGCAAAGATTTGATTCACTTCAAAGGCTCTTTCTTGAAGGGAAGTGGTTTACAAACTACATAATATCAAAAGGCATAACAGATTCTGTTTCTTA
>JARVJW010000103.1 GCA_029775955.1 Nitrososphaeria archaeon
AGGAATTGCATTAACAGGAGTTGAGCTACAAGCTAGTAAATCATTTACTGTAATTGGCTGTTTCTAACCCATTCAATAAATACCGGCTCATAATTGAAACTTCTATACAACAGGCTTTTGGATTGCAGGATAAAAAGCAAGTCCAGACAGTAGAACAACTTTCACGGTATTTCGTCATAACGACAAATTTCTGAAGGCATTATCAAGTTCTACAGGATGTTATATTTTGCCTGAGGCATATGGAGCCTTTTGGTCCTGCAAAATATCCCAAACGGCAACTAATTCACATATTTGGGTTCAAAACCATTGGAAATAAAATTTATCAACAATGAGCGGGGAAACCCACGCCATTTATGGA
Source organism: Nitrososphaeria archaeon (assembly GCA_029775955.1). Lineage (GTDB taxonomy): Archaea > Thermoproteota > Nitrososphaeria > Conexivisphaerales > UBA164 > KM4347-05. The sequence continues at coordinate 359 of JARVJW010000103.1, forward strand.
TGAGAGCGAACATATTAATAAAATATTAATAAACCATAATACAATAAACAATGTTCAGGACCATTAAGCTTCCCTATGACCAATCTCTCTTACAAACAGGAATGCAATTCAGGGAAGCTTGCCAGATGGTTCTTGACTTTGAAAAGACATACAACAAGTTGAACAGCGGGACATACAAACAGGTAAGCGATCCCAACACTTCTGTCTGCTCTGGTACAGACGAATATACGGCATAAGCATTAAAACAGACAAAACTGAAAAAACAATACACAGGTCCTTCATATACAATCAGGTATGACAATAGAACGTTCTACCCTGACTTACAGCCTCTTTAACAATTGTAAAGGTTAACCTTTCCAGTTGCCAATTCTCCATTGATTGATAAGGGCCAATGCACTAATGCACAGCTCACTATGGAAGGAAAATGTCCTTAGTGGTTCAAATGGCAGAAAAAAGATGTAAAAGTTGTGGGGATAGATAGAGGCATAAAGCTGTTCTGTTAAAGTCCTTCAATTCAAAGCGAGTGGTAAAGGCATCAATACAAAAAAAGAGATTACAGCACGTGGGCACTCGTTATGCTCACCGCAAAGACGGTTCGCACTTAACCATGTAATATCAAAACCTGCCCTTTGACGTCTTGAGCCAAAGAAGATGAGTGGCTTTAAGTTAAATACCTCAAGTAAAATTGAAGTGCTAGGTAAATCTGAGTGCTGCTGTCAACAAGCAAATCGTTAGCTCGGTGAACCCATGCCTACAGGCATAGGCCAGCAACAACTCCTTTAGGGGTTAGTAGTTGACGTCCACCTTAGGGGCACAAGATATTTCTTCTAGTGATTTATTGCGCGTTTCTTTGCTCACGAATATGGAGACCAGCAGGAGGGTCACGATGAAGATCCCCACCGAGGCTATATAATGGCCCAAGATCCCTGCGGCCAGAGCTATTGGAGTGAACACTCCAAAGAAGAAATTATCAAGCCTGTTAAGCGAAAAGCTGAATCCGCTGCCGGTGCTCTTGATTTCGGGGGGAAACACTTCTGATTGCAAAGTATACGCTATCCCTATATTCATAAAGCCGCTGAAGAAGATTACGGAGAAGAGGATGGCAAGGCTAAGGGGTGGAAGCGCCTTATATAGAAAACCAGTAATCAGGTCGGCTGCCCCCATCATGGAGATTGATGCAAAGAAAAAGGGGCGTCTCCCCACTACATCCTGTAGCAGGCTTACTAGGAGCGAACCGGCCAGCGCAGATGACCACATGATCCCAGTGAATTCAAGCGACATGGTATAGCTGCCCATGTGGAGGGAACTCAAGATCGTGGGTGTGAATATGGTGAAAATTGAGGTGGTACCTGCGGCAAGCCAGGCTATGGCTGTGTAAGCGACCTCCCTTCTGTATCCTGTGAACAACGATGATATGCCCGATGCCCTGCTCCTCGTTGTCATTACCTCAGATTCATTTATCTTGAGGAGTTTACTCATGACCTTCCTGTACTCTGTAAACTTTTCCTTTGATAGTAGCCATCTTGGCGATTCGGGTACCTTCGTGCGCAATGCGAGTATTATGATAGCCGGAACGGCGCCCGCGCCCAAGATGACCCTCCATATTATGAGGGGGCTTACGTGGGATATCACCAGCAGGTAGCTTAATCCGACGCTGGTTAGGCCACCCACCGCCATCATGGTACAGGATAGCCCGAGCAGGAGCCCCCTGTTCATTGAAGGCGATATATCGGCTAGGATGATCGGGGCTGAGACTATGTCCGCCCCTATGCCCACTCCAATGATAAATCTCAGTGCGAGGAGTTCGGCAGCGTTCGTTACGAACGACGACAACAGGGCCCCCAGTATGAAGAAGAACAGGTCAACCATAAAGATGAATTTCTTTCCAGCCCTGTCTCCGAGCAACCCAAACAGCGCTGCCCCGGCTATCCCCCCTATGTACGTAATATCGCCTATCAGGCCAATCTGCATGGATGTGAGCGCTATCGAATATTTCAGGAAGGGCAACGCGTTGCTTATGTTCAGAAGGTCATAACCATCGAGGAAGGTGCCGAATCCTATCAGGAATACGAGGAGCTTCAAAAATCCATCCGTGTTCCTGCGGTCTAGGGCGGAAAGGCCTGATATATCGTTCATTACAATAGGTATAATCATAGTTGTTTATAAATTTATAACATATAATCATATATGCTTATAAAACATCAAGCACTAATTCCTTCCTTCATTACGTAAACCCGGCTTTCAAATCCCTTGTCACATAGGTGTCATGGTCCTCATGCATATGAGCCATAGCGGTTTAGCCCTCCACAGGTCCACTCTCACAACCAATCTTCTGAAGGTTAATCTACCACCCATCATGCCTGACCATCAGCCCTACCCTGTTACTGGAGGGCTTGGCTGCGGCTTCCGTATAACTTCACGTCAATGGAAGTTTAAGCAGGGCATTGTCAGTAGTGCCGCAAGTATAGCATTTCTTTTATAACAATTTATTTATGGCCTCACTAGCTTATGCGTTTTAGTGATGAACAAACCAATGAGGCCCAAAAGAACAAGTTATCCTCTAAAGCCTTGAATTAGAACTTTGTCATACCGATGGCAAAGAATTCCAAATATACAACAGAGAGCATAATAAGGTCAGTCAACAGCACAACCTTAACTGGCTCAAAAGCACAAAGCACTGATGTTCCATTTTCTGATATTTTGCGGGCTTGAATTATGCTGTAAGCGCATTAACATGCAGAAGCATTATGTGAGGGATGGCAATAGACTATACAGAGCTATGGCAAGATCGACAGAGATGTTACTAGGGGCAAGAGTGTCACTGGCAAACTTTGCTACGATAAGTGCTGTTGGCAAGGCTAACGCTCTTCCAGTTACCAGGTTCAATGTATAATTACTTGAAAATTCACCAAGGCATTCACTACTCCTCATTGGCAGGGAGTTCTTCACCATTGAAGGTTGCTCGAAGGGCTTCATAATTCTGATATAAGGAGAGGGTCATAAGGCAATATATGGATGATGAGCTGTCACTGTAATTGATTACACCAAAGAGGAATTGCAAAAATGGCTAGCCTGAGGACAGATAATATGGCATTTGCTACAAATTTTGATAGCGCTGAACAGACGATAAGTGCAATCCCTGAGGAGTACAGGTGGGGCATAGAGACTTCATGTATGTAAGATAGGTTTGAGGCCATCAAGCAGAAATTTTGATGTAGGGGTTGTTTACTTGCAGTAATCCTGTACAATGCTTAGCAATCACAGCATGAGAATGCATATAAATTCAGGCGCGCCGTTGAAGGAGTGATAAGGGAAGGAACTGGCTCACCAAATGGTAGTGTACGATGAGGTTTAGCGGGAGCTAAATGGTTAAACCTTGCATTTTTTAGCTTAGCATGTTTTTCAATTATGCAAAGCTTATCTAGTTAGAAGTGAAACATTACTACTTGTGGAAGTACTGGAACTTAGCAATAAGCTAAAATATACATAAAATAAAATAATAATATATGGCCAAGGCACAGCACAATGAATTTGAGGATATTACCGGTAACCTTGACTTCTACATTGCGACAGATGAGGGAAAGGCGCAACTTATAGAGATTACAAAGAAGCGTGAAAGAAAGTTCATGGAAGAGTTGCTGAAGTTCTACAGACCCCAGAGGGATGTAATATGGATGAATCCTCACTGCGAAAAGTGCATTTATTATGTTGAAAGGAAGGGCGCAAGGTGTGAGCTTAACAATGCAAGGCTAGTAAAGCCGTTTTACGGCAAGGCAATATGGGAAATCATAAAAGAAACTGATACTCCTGACTTTGATGTAGAGGAAATAGACTGGGATGAGCTGCGGGTTCAGGTAGCGCAGGAAATAGTTGATGAAGCAATGAAAAAGATAAATGGTGGAAGGCCATACAGCTGCTTTTCCAGAAAAGGAAACTAATTTGCTGATAGGCAACTGATAATTGAATATCCGTTTCTGAAAGGTTATAATTTCTTATAACCATCATTCGGAGCGTTGACCTTCTCAGTCAAGCCCGCTCCGGCCACTTTAGGCTCATGGCCGGTGT
>JARVJW010000087.1 GCA_029775955.1 Nitrososphaeria archaeon
CAACTTGACACTTATGTCAACTATTTCTGTCATCACCTGATTTATAGTGTTTGTCATCAAGTGTTGTCATGCCCATTGATATATCCTGGCACGACTATAACGAAGCATTAGTGGAAAGGGGAAGCATGATCCTGTACTCCTGGAAGGAGGAGCTGCGAGAGATGAACGGCAGCAATAAGGTAGGTTCGTGTACCCGGATTCGTACATCGAATTCCCCTCGTACCTCAAGGTTGGCCTTGACATACAGGACCGTACAGGGGATTACCAGGTCGCTCTCCGAATACTTTAAACCCATGCAGGAAATACGCTTCACTCATATAATTATGCTGTCCATGGTGAAGAAAAGGAAGTTAGGGCCGATCATGGCTACAAATGACAAGGAGGGGCCATAGTTGTGGACTCGGCATATCCACCACAAAGAAGGGCCCCTATATAGAGCAGATGTGGAGGAGGAAGCTCATCAAGCTGCACATAATGGCCGATAGGAAGGGCAAGGTGGTCGGGTTCAGGGTCACCTCTGAAAGGACCGGCGACACCAAGAAGTTCGTGCCCCTCGTAAAGGAGACAGTAAGGAAGAAGGGGAACGTAACGAAGGCCTACGCCGCCTACGACTCAAAGAAGGAGCGGCTGGGCATAGAGCCGGCCATAAACCTGAGGGAGAACGCTGTAGCCAACTCTGAGGGGTCCTATGCCAGGAAGCGGGAGGTCTTTAACAGGCTAGGACGTGAGGGATGGAAGCGGGCTAAGGAGTACGGTGGCTGGTGGAGATATTCTTCTCTGTATCAAGAGGGTGACAGCGTAAGCTCTAGACGATTTTAGAAGGCTGAGCTGTCGCTAAAGGTGTTACTGTACAGCAAGTTTCAGTCCATGTAGGGAAGGAAGGAACTCGCCTGCTGGACCCGTCCTACGGAGAGGAATTGCATTAACAGGAGTTGGGCTACAAGCTACCTCTACTGCGAAGGCTGATAAGTTTGTTCCCATGTTGCAAGAAGTCCCGTCCGCGGGGCTGGGTAGTTCACTGCGAAAAAATCATATTTTTATGTAGATGTCCTTTTCATCCAAGTTCATTTTTATGAATGCCTCATCGTTTGGCTTTCCCTGATGCGAGGTCACTTTCCTGACCCTCGTTAAACCCCCAAGAACGCTCTCCACGTTATGAATTACCTCATAAAGTTCTGCATCATCGATGTAAAGTTCTGCACTACCAATTATGTCCGTCGGGTTGTATCCCCTTTCCTTCCTAGCATACTGAATTCTTCTTGCCACATCCCTGACGTACCCTTCTTTTACAAGCCCTACATCCCTATCTAGGCTCAGGACCACAATCGTGTTTCTGTCAGCTGCCAGTTCATAGCCCTCCTTTGGCAGGTACTTTATATCAAACATGTATGCTGGAACAGTATATTTTCCAGCAACAACAAAACCAGTCATTATTATCTGTTCAATTAGGCTGCCCTCAGGAGTGCTTTGAATGGCTTTTTCCACATCAAGGGCCTCCCTTTTGAATGCCCTTCCAAGCTCCCCCTTCCTGACAGTAACCATAATGTCGATTGGCAGTTCACCCGGCGTTTTAACTGCAATTATTTCTTTCACATTTGACAATTGGCTAATCAGTTCAAAATGTGATTTATTCATGCCCTCCTTGGAGAAGAGGAGCATTTTATTTAACGGCCACCTCCTCTTGAGCCTGGCCTTCATCCTTGCGCTGTTGGACAATGACACGATGTTCCATACAAAACTGTACTTATCTATCAACGACCTGTCTACTAATGCTGAATCAATGGGCTCAAATCCATAAACAATTATCGATTCCCTTGCCCCAAATGTGCTTTCAAAAATGCTGTCAGTCAAATAGGGTGCAATCGGATGCAACAGTATATCCAATGACCTGAGCAGCTTTCCCATGGTCCAGTAAATTCCATTTCTCCTTTCGCTCATTTCCAGCGAATCGTCCCACAGTTCGTTCCTTATTGTTGGCACGTACTTTTGGCTCAGTTCCTCTATTAGAAATCTATCCAGTATCCTTACCATTTCGTTTATTTTTCTCTTTTCATAAAACTCCATGTAGCTTTTGACAACTTCGCTGAGTTCGCTGATTATCCATCTTTCCTTCTCGGAAATTTTTCCCCTGTTTTCCTCAGACCATCTGTATCCATCGTACTTCGAATTTATTGAATAGTATATATGAAGGTTGTTAAGCGTGTTCAGTATCTGATAGGGCCTTTCCATCATTTCTTTTCTGTCAAAATTAAGCGTATCTATTGGGCTTGCCTTCCATATTAGGTATAGCCTCACAAGGTCAGCTGGGTACTTGCTGAGAATGTCTCTTGCGTAAATTACATTGCCCTTGCTCTTGCTCATTTTCTCCCCCTTTTCGTCAACAACATGGCCAGTAAATAGAAATGACCTATATGGCGACTTGCCATTTAACACCACACCCTCGATCAGGAGGGTATAGGCCCATCCCCGTGTCTGGTCTATAGCTTCTGTTAGGAATTCTGCAGGCACCAAACTGCTATATTCTTCTTTGTTAAGTGAGGCATATGGCGCCGCCCCGCTGTTGTGCCAGGTGTCCAGGACAAATGGCTCCCTGTATGCACTTCCACCGCAATATGGGCATTTAATAATCACCCTATCTATCCATGGCTTGTGAAGCTCAAAGTCCACACCATCAGGGAGGCTTACCGCGTTGCCTATTATTTCCTTCTTACTGAAGAGATAAATCTTCTTACCACAGTTTTTGCAAACCCATACTGGCAGGGGCGTGCCCCAAACCCTCTCCCTGCTTATACACCAGGGCTTCCTCTCCCTTATTATGTCAAGAAACCTGTTCTTTGGTTGTTCGTAAAAATATTCAACCTTGGAAGCTTGGTCCAGCGCTAGTTCCCCTATCTTTCCTATGTCGTAAAAGTACTCCTTCCTGGCAACATATATAAGCTTGTGTCCAGACCTCCAGCATGTGGGATATGAGTGCTTTATTTTACCGTATTTAACCAGAAGCCCCTTACCCTTAAGGTCTTCAGCTATTATATCATCGGCGTCTCTTACAAATAACCCGGTATATTTTCCCGCCTGGTCGGTGAATCTCACCTGGTCGTCTATTGGATTAAATACCGGCAAATTTCTCTTTTTGCCAACTTCGAAATCATCTTCGCCATTTGCTGGGCTGAGATGCACTATGCCACTTCCAGCAGCAACATCTACGAATTCCTCAGCCAGGACAAAGTGAGCCTTTCCTTCCTCAAACATCTTTTTCTGAGCCGGAATCTGTTCAAGGAGAGGAGGCACATACCTGTTACCTTCAAGTTCGCTGCCCTTAAAATCACCCAATATCACCGGTTCGATTTTCACTGTTTTTATGAACGAGTCAAGTGAAGTGCTGCCTACAAGCCAAGTTTCATTCCCTACCTTTAATTTTTTGTATATCTCATCAGGATTAACTGCAACAGCCTCATCAGTTACAATTGTAAAAGGCATAGTTGTCCAAACTATAAGGTATAGGTCCTTGTCCATAAGCTTTACTTTATAGAACAGGCTGGGGTCTGTTACTTCCTTGTAACCCAGGGCAACTTCGCTGTTGCTCAAGCTTGTCTGGCAGCTTGGGCAGTACGCTACAACCCTGTAGTCCTCATAAAGCAGACCCTTTTCATTTGCAGCCTTCAGTATTTCCCATTCCCTTTCAATGTACTCATCATGGTAGGTCCAGTATGCCAAGCTATAATCGAACATCATGCCAAGCGCATGGTCTGCTATTACCCATGATTCATTGTATTTGTGCACTACTTCCTTGCACTTTTTTACTAATTCATCCTCACCAATCCTGCTGAGAACCTGATTTTTGTTGCCGGTTATGCCCAATTCTTTTTCTGCCTCCAGCTCCACTGGAAGCCCCTGCGTATCCCAACCGGCCCTGAAAACTACCCTTTTCCCCTTTAGCACCTCAATCCTGTAAAACATATCCTTAATTACTCGCCCCCTGACGTGGCCTATGTGAGGTTCGCCGTTCATTGTCGGAGGTCCCTCAATGAATCCCACAGCTTTCCTGCTAGTGTTATCAACAATAGCTCGTGCCCTTTTCCACTTCTCCCACTGCACACGCTGCATATTTTCGAAATTATCCAGCAAATTTGATGATTGCAATTTTATCTCTTATAACCTAGCTGATTTAAAAATATTTGCAGTTCACTGCTTTGTTGCATTAATTAAAAGTTGGGCTAATTATTTAAAAATTAGGATAAATTACCCATTTAAAATAAATAATTCCTTTAATTTAAATTTAGAACTATTAACAAATTAACTATTTTTTGATATATGCAACAAAGCACAGTTCACTTGCTGGTCAGCTTTTTAAGCATAATTATTTTTATGAAATCATTCACGATTAACGAGAATATCACTGAAAATCCTATGACGTACAGAACATCGATCGCGGGGATTGGTGCCAGCCCTGGAATTCCTGTAATTGATATTGTGCTACTTAAAATTATGTCTGCAATGATTGCCCCCAGCAGCACGTTGCTTGGCTTGGAGCTCCAGAAATGACCCCTCTCTCTCACGACAAATATGGTGAACATCCCGGAAAGCAGCAGTATGTCAAACCCAAATGTATGCAGCCTGCTTAAATTGCTCAACAGGCCAAAATATTTTATCCCCAGGTATTCCATCAGCAGAGATTCAAGTACAACGGCTATGCCCAAAATTATTGAAACCCTAACCAGCCAGTTTACATCCCACCTGTCCGGCTTCTTTGACCACCTAACATGATCAGTTGAAATGGATAATGTTACAAAATCTATCAGGAACAGCAGGAGCAGCACGTCAAAGGTTCCAACTATAAATTTACCCCATATGAAAAATGCGGCAACTACGAATACAACTATCTGAAACACTTTAACTACCTTGTTAAATATCCAAGTAACTATTCTCTGGAATATCATCCTTCCGATTTTTACCAAGTCCACTATGTTGATTAGGCCATCTTGTGTGAGCACTACGCTGGCCGCTCCTTTGGCCACATCCGTAGCGCTATTTACCGCTATGCCAACTTCTGCCTGCCTTAATGCAGGCGCATCATTTACTCCATCTCCTGTCATGCCGATTATGTGCTTTTTGAGCTGCAACGATTTGACGATCTTGTACTTATCTTCAGGGTATATTTCTGCAAAGCCGTCACTTTTTTCTATAACCTCTGCCAGCTTTGTTTCATCTGTTATTTTTCTAAACTCAGGTGCTTCAGCCACATTATCCCCAAGCCCCACAAGGCTTGCCATCCTTCTGGCAATTGGTGCCGCATCGCCAGTCAGCATTTTTACAGCAACGCCTAAGCTTCTTAACTCTGTAATCAGTTTTGATGAATCAGCCCTAGGCTTATCATAAAGACCAACAACTCCCACAAGCTCAGTTTTGTTTCCATCAATTAAACCAACGCCAAGGCTCCTGTATCCATTATTGGCCATCTTATCAACTGCATCATTGACCTGCTCCTGCATCCCTTTGTCCATCTGACACAGCTGTGATATGATATTGACAGCCCCCTTTAAAATTTTGATTTCATGGCCATCAAAATTTACTGTCGCTTCAGTTCTTTTTGTAGCCGGGTCAAATGGAACAAACTGCTTTACAGTATATTTAGAAAAATTCAGATTCCTGCTTTTTGCATTATTAATGAATGCCATGTCTATTGGGTCCTGGTTGGCTTCCTCAGAGGCAAGTGTGCCGTATACAATTACGTCATCCTGAGTGTGGCCGTTCAGGGGCACAATATCAACTACTGATAGTGTGTTGTGAGTTATGGTTCCGGTCTTATCAACACACAGCGTATCCATGCTTGCGGCATCTTCTGATGCGCTTAGCCTAGTCACAAGCACGCCTTTTTTTGAGAGTTCCATTGAACCCAGGGCCATGGTTATTGTGAACATGGCAGGCAGCGCAACCGGTATTGCAGATACAATAAGGACAAGTGCCAGAGGCAAAAGGTCAAACAGGTTCTGCCCCTTTAATACGGAAAATGCAAGTGCAGCTCCTAGCAAAATAATAACTATGACAAGTAACCACTTTACTACCTGCGAGATTACCTCTTCCATGTGTAGCTTTGGTTTAGCTATCCTCACTAGTTCCGTTGTTTTCCCGAAAAATGTGCGAGGCCCTGTGCCAACAACCACTCCAGTTATTTCTCCCCTCTTGATAACTGAGCCGGAGAATACCTGGTCCTCCTTTTCCTTGGAGACAGTCAAAGATTCTCCTGTAAGGGCTGATTGGTCAACTTCGACGTTACCTTCTATTATCCTCACGTCAGCGGGGACAAAGTCCCCTGCCCTAACCCTTATTATATCTCCAGGAACAAGCTCCCTTGCCGAAACTGATTTCCAAGCTCCACCCCTTATCACCTTGGTCATCACGTGCAGTTTCTGCTTTAGCGCCTCAAGGGCAGAGCTGGCCCTCTGTTCCTGCGCGAATCCCAAAATGACGTTTAGAAGCAGCAAGCCGGTTACGACATAAAAATCCAGGTCCCTGTGGAGAACAAGGGTAAGCACCATAGTGATTTCGAGCATCCACGAAGTGAGCCCCCAGAATTTTTTTGCTAAACGCTTTATCGATGATTGCTTCTTTTCTTCTATTTCATTATACCCATATTGCTCAATGCGCTTTTTAATTTCGTCCTCTGAAAGGCCTTTATTCACATCGGTGTTCAGTTCAATTATAACATCCTTGACCGGTTTTGGTGTATTATTGGAGCTCATTGACGCAACCTTACCATTTTAATATTATTTATTTGTTGTCAAAAAATCATGCAGTTATTTAGGCCTTCAGTTGCTTTTGATTGTTCGCCTAAGTTCTTCCAGCAACTCCCTTTGCCTATCATTCAAATTAGTTGGCATAACCACCTTCACCTTAAAAATTAGGTCCCCTCTGCCAAGTCCGTGTGGCTTCGGTAATCCTTTCCCCCTTACCCTGATCACATCATCGGACTGCGTATACGGCTTTATCTTCAGTTTAATTTTTTCACCGTTCAATCCCTCTACTTCAATTTCATTTCCCAAAATTGAATCCAGAAAATTTACGCTCAAGGTTGCGATCAGGTCCTGCCTGTCCTTCCTGAATATCTGGTTAGGTAAGATGTGCACCATAAGGTAAAGGTCACCACGCCTTCCGTTACCATAATTGCCCTCGCCCTTGATCCTGAGCTGGTCGCCGTCCTCTACACCTGCGGGTATTTTGACCTCTATTTTTACATTTTTCCTGACCTTGCCTGTGCCTCCGCATGCCCTGCATGGCTTATCTGCAATTTTTCCAGTCCCATGACACCTTTCACATGTGCTAACCGTTACGAAACTTGCGAAGCCAGCCCTCTTTACAACCCTCTTCTGACCGGTCCCATTGCATTCAGGGCATGTCACCCACCTTCCGCCAGCCTCAAGGCCTGTGCCTTTACATACAGGGCACGGATCAACTCTGTCAATCTCTATTATTTTAGGCCTATCTGACATAAGGTCCTCAAGTGTCAGGTCCAGGTCATAGCCTATATCCAGGCTTTCCTGCCTGTATCCACTAAAATTTCCAAAGAAATTCTTGAATATGTCATCAAAATTAAATCCAAATCCTCTGAATACATCATCAAAATTTACGTTTCTGAAAAGGTCCTCCTCTGAGTACTGTGCATGTATGCCTTCTTCCCCGTACATGTCGTATTTCTTTCTCTTTTCTTGGTCTGAAAGGACTGCATAAGCTTCAGTTATCTCTTTAAATTTTTCTTCTGCGTCCCTTGATTTATTTACATCGGGATGGTATTTTAGTGCTAATTTTCTGTAGGCGTTTTTGATCTCCTCTTGGCTTGCGCTTTTAGAAACCCCAAGTATTTCGTAATAGTCCTTCTTTCTCTGATAACTCATTCAGAGTCAGGACACCTTTTCGCCGCTTACATCATAGGTTTTTTTATTATCTTCCGGTGATTGCTGCGCATTAGCCTGCTGACCTGCAGCCTGCTGGGAGCTTGACTGATACATGTTGGAACCTATTTTTCCCATAAGTGATTTTATGCTTTCGATTTTTAACTTTATTGCCTCGGAATCATTTCCTTTGAGCGTTTCGCTTAACTCATTCTCAGCCTGTTCCAGGCTTTTAGCGTCAGGCTCGCTTATTTTGTCCTTCATGTCTGACCTCATTTTCCTTGAGGTGTACAAAAGCGTGTCAGCCTCATTTTTTAGCGTTGCTAGCTCTAGTTTTTTCTTGTCCTGCTCTGCATATTCCTCTGCCTCTTTAATCATTTTTTTCTTTTCATCTTCTGAAAGCCTCATTCTTGATGTTATGGTTATTTTTGATTCCTTTCCACTTGCAGTGTCCTTGGCTGATACATGTAATATGCCGTTTGCATCAATGTCAAATGTCACTTCAATCTTTGGAACACCACGCGGGGCAGGAGGTATACCGTCTAAGTTGAACATTCCTAATGATACATTATCTGCCGCCATAGCCCTTTCACCCTGGAGCACGTGTATCGTTACCGTGGTCTGGAAGTCAGCTGCAGTAGTAAATATCTCAGACCTTTTTGTTGGAATTGTTGTATTCTTTTCAATCAACTTGGTAAATATTCCGCCAAGCGTCTCCACTCCTAATGATACTGGTGTTACATCAAGCAATACTATGTTTTTTATCTCACCTGCAAGGACTGCCCCCTGTATTGCTGCACCTATGGCCACAGCCTCCATGGGGTCTACACCCCTTTCTGCAGGTTTACCCATGGTGTCCTCCACGAACTTCCTCACCAGTGGCATTCTTGTCATCCCTCCTATCAGTATTACCTTATTTATGTTCTCAGGGGTGAGCTTTGCGTCTGAAAGCACTCTATCTATTGTTGGCTTTATTTTTTTTACAAGTGGCATTGCCAGCTCTTCCAGTTTGGCTCTGGTAAGGGTGTAATGCATATGCTTTGGCTGGCCGTTAACGGTCGCTATGAACGGAAGGTCGATGTCAGTAGTCAGCAAATTTGAAAGCTCTATCTTGGCCTTTTCCGCAGCCTCTCTTAACCTCATCATTGCCATTGTATCTGAATGTAGGTCTATGCCCGTATTTTTCCTAAATTCTTCCAGGAGGTAGTTCACCAGCGCCTTGTCTATATCCGAACCCCCTGTTTCATTATCACCACTGGTGGCCAATACCTGAAACACACCACCCCCAAATTCCATTATTGTTGCATCGTGAGTTCCACCGCCAAAACTGAATACGAGAATTTTCATTTCACTTTCCTGCTTGTCAATGCCGAAGGCCAGGCATGCCGCAGTTGGTTCATTGATTATCCTCATAACTTCAAGCCCAGCTATTTCTGCGGCATCCTTCGTGGCCTGCCTCTGATTGTCATTAAAGTGAGCTGGAACGGTTATTACTGCCTTCTTAACAGGATATCCTAAATAGGTTTCTGCATCCTTTTTTATCTTTTGCAGAATAAATGACGAAATCTGCTGCGGGCTAAATTCTTTACCATAGATTTTGAATTTAAAATCTAGGCCCATTTTTCTCTTCGCTTCAAATATTGTCCCATCAGGATTAGTGACAGCCTGTCTCTTTGCGGATTCGCCTACAAGCAGCTGGTTGTCCTTCGTAAATGCAACAACCGATGGAAACATCTTTCCAGCAATTGTAGGTCCCTCAGCGCTAGGTATTATTAAGGGCCTTCCCCCCTCCATTATGGCAGCAGCTGAATTAGTAGTGCCTAAATCTATGCCAATGATCTTTTCCTTTTGACCCTGCGAAGATGCCATTTTTAATCACCCTTTATTACTCCCACTTTAACCACAGCTGCCCTTATCAGCTTTCTTTTTACCATATAACCTTTTCTTAAAACTTCCACTACAGATCCTTCGAGCTTTGGATCGTCAACGTGTACCGTTGATATAGCTGCGTGAAATGAGGGATCAAATCTCTTCCCTTCAGGGTTAATGGAGGTTACCCCCAGATTTTCCAGCTTTTTATAAAATTTAGATATAATTATACCTAGGCCGTCAACGAATTCACCGTTATTGACTTTATCCTTTGCCCTTTGATAAGTAATCTCTAGCTCATCAAGAATTTCTAGCATTTCTGATATAACTTCAATTTCTTTTTTTTCAACAAGCTCCTCTGTGTTCCTCTTGCTCCTGTTTGTAAAATTCTCAAAATCTGCCTGCAGGTACAACAGCTTTGAACTTAAATCGTTCTTTTCCATTATAGCCCTCTTTAAGGCATCCCTCAGTTGATTTATTACTTCATTACATCTTTTTGCGTCTTTGATCATGAGCTGCATAAACAGCTTAATCCTGAAAATTTAAACGTAACGCAATTTTGACACTCTCTCAGCTAGAGATCATTGCTGACATAGTTCCACTTCAGGGTCTGCCAACAGCTACCAACATAGGTCTGAGAGAAGCCTGTTAACGACTTTAATTATGCTGACAGCTTGGTATTGACCTGCTTACAAACTATCAATCTACAGTTGTGCTTTCTGTACAGCATGTCTTCTAGGCATTTAGCTTATGCAGCCATTCTTCTCCCAATTTGTAAATCCTTTTTGTAATCAAGCCCAGAATTTAGAGGTTTCAGGTTCCCCTTTCTCCATGATTTGCTACTTTGCTATTACATTGAGGTCCCCGATTATTAGTCCTGCATTTTTTGCGAAAGCAGCACATTATAGCATTTCATAGTTAGTTGTTAGACGCTTCCGCTAGTTGTTGGAACTGCATTTCGTACTAAGTATCGATGAGCATTATCGATGTCCTCTCCAAGCCTCAAAGCATCGCCTAAAGGATCGAGGCTCGCGCTCAGCTTTTAGGTCACTTGATATGACGCATCATGTATTTAAGAGCTTCATCGTTTAGCACAAGATATATTGGTCCCAGCGGTGACTCCTGGGGGTCATCACACATGATTATCCGGCCAGCATGAGCGGCCTGCCTGTTAAACATGAGCTTATGAACGCTCCCCGTGTCCGCATTTACAAGTTTCAAAAACATTGGAATCATGTTCTTGTCCTTTGCTGATTTTACTATACGACTCAGAGTGAGCTCACTGACTTTGACAGTTACCATGTCGCCCTTAAGGCTAACCTCTGGCGCGTCACCAGGGTCAACTATATTTAGGATGGATTGTTTGACCTTCTGCGGGTCCTCTGAGGGATGTATCGTCGCACTTAAAATTGCTTCCACAACTAACATTTAAAGTTAATATTTTTAAGCGCTTTGTTTAAAGGTATACCATGGATAAAGGACAATTTCTGAGGGAATTTCAGGTACCTGGAGGCGCAAGGGTAAAGTACTATTCAATAATTGAGCTGGAAAAAATGGGGTACGGCAAGGTTTCCCGCCTACCATATTCTTTAAAGGTTGTACTTGAATCAATGCTCAGAAATTTTGATGGCAAGGCCATAACATGGGACGATGTAGTATCGCTTGCAAACTGGAACCCTAGAAACCCTGAGGACAGGGACATACCGCTTGTTGTGTCCAGAATTTTGATGCAGGACTTCACTGGGGTGCCTGCACTTGTGGATCTTGCTGCAATGAGAGATTACATTAAATCAAGGTCGGCAGACCCAGGGATCATAAGGCCTAGCGTGCCCGTTGACCTCATCATTGACCATTCAGTTCAAGTGGACCAATACAATTCTACTGAATCGTTCGAGACTAACCTGGACTATGAAATAAAAAGAAACAGTGAAAGGTACACTTTCCTGAAATGGGCTGGGCAGGCATTTCAGGGATTAAGGATCTTTCCACCCTCAGCTGGCATATGTCACCAGATAAACCTGGAATACCTGGCCAAGCTTGTGATGGTTTCGCCTGATGGCTTGGCTTACTTTGATTCGCTAGTTGGGACGGATTCTCACACTACAATGATCAACGGAATTGGTGTAGTAGGCTTTGGCGTAGGAGGAATAGAAGCAGAGGCTGCAATGCTCGGACAACCTATCTCATTTATCATGCCACAGGTTGTTGGAGTTAAATTGATTGGCAAACTCAACGACGGCGTAACAGCAACTGACTTGGCGCTTACGTTGACCAGGTTGCTGCGTGAAAAGGGTGTTGTTGGAAAATTTGTTGAGTTCTTTGGTAAAGGGGTGGAAAGCCTTAGCGTTCCTGATAGGGCTACGGTTTCAAATATGTGCCCCGAATACGGTGCCACTGTTGCGCTCTTCCCGGTTGACAAAATGACTGTTAAGTACCTGAAGCTAACGGCCAGAAGTCAGGAGCAGATACAGCTTATAGAGCAGTACTACCGAGAACAGGGCATATATGAAGCTGCTGAATACAGTGAAGTTATAGAGCTGGACCTTGGAAGCGTCAAACCAAGCCTATCTGGCCCCAGCCAGCCAAAGCAGCAGATGGAACTGAAAGGCGCGCCTGAAAGCTTCGTAAAACAGGTGCTGCAAAGCCAGCAACCTAGATCATTAAAAGGCATGAAAGATGGTGATATAGTTATAGCTTCAATAACTAGCTGCACAAATACAAGCAACCCTTCGGTCCTCATCATGGCAGGGCTTGTGGCTAAAAAGGCTGTGGAAATGGGGTTGCATGTTGACACCAGCAAGGTAAAGACTAGCCTTGCCCCAGGGTCCAGGGTTGTCACAGAGTACCTAAAAAGGACTGGACTCCTGAGATACCTTGAAGAACTTGGTTTTTATGTCGTTGCATATGGGTGCACCACCTGTATAGGCAACAGTGGACCGCTTGCAGATGACCTGAGCAGGCTTGTAAACGAGGGCAATATGGCTGTTGTAAGTGTCCTTTCCGGCAATAGGAACTTTGAGGGTAGAATACACAACGATGTAAGGGCAAATTACCTGATGTCACCACCCCTGGTCGTGGCCTATGCCATTGCAGGAACCATCTTGAAGGACATCACAAAAGAACCGATTGGCATCTCAGATAATGGGAAAGAGGTTTATCTGCAGGATATATGGCCCTCGACAAATGAGGTAAATGAAATAGTAAAAAATTCCCTTGATGAAGATCTTTTCAGACAAGTGTACAACCAAGGCATTTTTAGCATAAATCCGTTGTGGAACAGGTTGGAGACACCCTCAGGCATGACTTACAGCTGGGACGAAAAGAGTACTTACATAAGGAAGCCACCATTTTTTGAAGGTATTACAAAAGGACAAAATATAGAGAAAATATCAAACGCTGCAATTCTGGCAATTTTTGGAGATTCAATATCCACTGACCACATATCACCAGCTGGAGCAATAATGCCTGAAAGCCCAGCCGGCAGATACCTTAAATCTCTGGGCGTTCCCATAACTGAATTCAACACATATGGTGCTAGAAGGGGTAATCATGAAGTGATGATGCGTGGCACTTTTGCAAACAGGCACATAAGGAACCTCCTCCTTGAAAATACAGAAGGCGGGCTTACGCTTCATTTTCCTGATAAACAGCTAATGAGCATATATGATGCTGCAATGAAGTACAGGGATGAAGGCCGCCCGCTTGTGATTATAGCTGGCAAGGAATACGGGTCAGGTAGTTCCAGAGACTGGGCAGCCAAGGGACCTGCGCTTCTTGGTGTAAGGGCAGTTATGGCTGAAAGCTTTGAAAGAATACACAGGTCTAACCTTATCGGCATGGGCATAATTCCACTGCAGTTCAAGTCAAACTATAAGAGCTTGGACATCGATGCATCTAAGCCACTCTCAATAACTATAGAAAAGAGGCCCAGAGGGAGGGCTGTCATGATGTACTGCAAAAAGGATGGCCAAGATGGAAAAGCCGAATTGATTTCAAGAATAGATTCCGAGCTTGAAATGAATTATGTAACAGCGGGTGGTATATTGAACTTTGTAGTGTCCAGAATCGCCGGGTCCTTATAAAATTGTGGAAAGTAGCTGTAATTGAGGGAGATGGGATAGGCCCTGAGGTGATTTCCGCTACAGTTAATGTTATAAATGCTATAAATGATATTTACAAGCTTCCGATTGAACTTGAGTTTTTGGAAGCCGGGCTTGGTGCCTATAAAAAGTATGGCACAAATCTGCCAAAGCAATCTATGGATAAGCTATTTGATTCAGATTGTGCCCTGAAGGGGCCAACCACATCCCTAGAGGGGTTTGGAACTGAGCTTGGAGTGCCTGTAAAGATAAGAAAGATGTTTAACCTGTATGCAAACATAAGGCCCTTTAAACCCCTCCCAAGGTCAAGCAGCTTGGCTAAGCTTGATGTGCTTATAGTGCGGGAAAACACCGAAGGCTCATATTCTGGGCTTGAGTACAGGGTTTCAGACCAGGTTGCGTTTGGCATTAGAATAACCACCAGAAGCGCGGCTGAAAAAATTTTCAAGGTAGCATTCAGCATGGCAGAAAAACGCAAAAAAAAGGTAACATTAGCCCATAAGGCCAATGTATTAAAGGCAACTGACGGGCTTTATAAGGAAGTTTTCCTGAATGAAGCCAGAAGGCACCCCGAAGTTCTAGCAGAAGATGCTCATGTAGACGCCCTTGCCCATTGGCTCATTTTAAAGCCAGAATTTTACGACGTAATAGTTACTGAAAACCTGTATGGGGATATAATTTCTGATGAGGCAGCTGCACTCGTTGGGGGGCTTGGGCTTGCAGCTTCCGCAAACCTTGGCGACAAATATGCCATGTTTGAACCGGTTCATGGCTCTGCACCTGACATTGCAGGCAAAGGAATATCAAATCCTGTGGCTGCCATGCTGTCATTTAAAATGATGCTGGAGTGGATGGGTTACCCTGAAGTTGCGTGGGCCCTGGAATCTGCCATAAATCAAACGCTTACGGAAGGCGAAAAATTGACGCCTGACATGGGTGGCTCAGGAAAAACTGAAGATATTGAAAAAAAGGTAATCAGTAACTTGCAGAAAAACCTTCATAACATTGGTTAGTATTGACGTAGGCTACAGTTTCAATGTAGATAAATTTAAATATTGGTAAATATAGAAGTATATCTAAAGTGATAATCGCTTATGAAGACAGGCTTGCAAGGTTTGGTATTGAAACTTTAAAGAAAACGTTCACAACTTTCGGAACAGAAGTAGTGAACCATGAAGACTCAAGGAGAACTTGTTGAAGACTTAATTACGACAGTTTCTCACTTTGCTGGAAGGCTCTATGGAATGAGAAGCCATAGGTATGGGGAGGTTATTGATGGTGTCAAGAAGCTTGTTGGTCAAAGCATCAATGCCACATGACCTTGAGGTAAATGGGCTTATAGAGGATTACATGCACAAACTCTATCCTGGATGAGTTATGGAAGAGGAAGGATAAGGCTTTTGGAAAAAGGCTTAGTACCTTGAAGGATGGCCCTATTCCAAGCATTACGTGGACTCAGCAATAAAACAGGCTTATTCCGTGCTTAAATCGTGGAGGAAAGGATACATTCGTGGGCGAGCAGGAAGAAATAGGCCTGAACTGAAGATCCGTTAGAGTCAATGAAACGCTTTACAGTTACAGGAATAGGATTCAGTGAAACCTTACGAAGAGAGTATAGATTTGAGGAGGGCGTGGTGTTGGGATAAATGGCTTAGGCGAACTCATACAGCCTAACCGTTAGAAAAAAAACAGGACTAAAGGTTGAAAAACCGATATCATGGGACACAAACCTCCTAGATGGCTATGATGGCGAAAGGCATCATTCAATAAATTTGAAGGAAATTTACACTATACACAGAACATATGAGCTGAAGAGAAGAATTATCCAGAGGCTTCCAGAACTAAAAAGAGGTTCCTTAATACAGTTCAAGGAAGAACAGGGTCAATAGCATTTTGCATAAACTTGCAAAACAATTATCAGATGGGACAAACGTGTTCGAGGATTTAAGAAACTTCAAGGGAAAAATAGCTAGGACAAAAAGCAGAATAGCAAACACGATTATATAAAGCTCTGTAGAATATAAGTCAGCATTGAATGGGTATGAGACTGGCTTATGGTACATCAAAAACCTGCTCCAGATGCGGGTATTATAATAAAGGGGGGCAAGCACATTCAAATTGCGGGCTTATAATCGATAGGCAGGAAAATGCATCAATAAACATAGGAACAAATTCCTTTGTGGGGAGTTATGGGTTCCCCCCGAAAGGAGCCAAGCTCGATGAGTTCTCCGATGAACCCAGAGGATGATAAGAGCGATGAGGCTCAGGGACTGAGTATGGATTCCATGTATATCCATACTTAATTCAGAATCCATCATTGAATATATTTTTGTAGTTTCTTGAAATTATTGATGTTTTGTTTCATGTTCTATCTATCTGCCCTCAATTGTTGAAGGCTACACTAGCAGCTTCGGCGTTTGTCCCAATTCATGTGGAATGCCTGCACTGGTTTTTCCAGCCTGTCGAGATCCAATGGCATATGCAGGCCTTCTTTCATTATAGTATGTGATGTACTTCACTGAATAGAAGTGTTTGACCCTGAACTGTAGAAAGCCTTTCCATTTGATTGAGGACACCCAACCCTTTCCAATATATGCCCAGTTTGACAAGGTATTCCTGGAATTAGGTTATGCCAGGTGCCTTATTATCTTTATAGTTTGCGAAAAAACGCAAAATATATCTGTAATTATTGCCCAAGGCTTGCTCCATGTTGCTATTGCTTTATTAAGCATTGTCATTTGTGGCCTCGTAAAATAGGCCTCGATGCGTCGTGTAGGCTAACCACTTATCCTTTAACCTGTACATCATAATTTATGTAGCGGAGTGCTTTCATATTTTCACCTTTCTCAGATGCAGCAAGCCCGTTACCTTCGTGCTGTGTATGTGATAACTCTACGTTGTTAGTCATCTGCATGGTAAGGCGCTTACGAACATAAAGTGGTTTCAGATTTTTCCAATTGTGAAGTCATTTTAGGGCTTCGTGTGCGGGCATTTTGCAAGCGTTCATAAATACTGGCAGTCTAATCCTTGACTGGTCACACCATGCAATGCTGCCTGTGCCATTATTCCGTCTACCTTTCTTCTGATTATCCAACGTATCTTGGCATCTGTAAGCTTCATTGCGGGCCTATGGTAGCAGCGCGTTAATAATAAAAAGATAAATTGAACATATTTTAGAAATATTTATTAAATAAGCTGTTGAATAATCTGTATGCCAATAGCTTTTGTACTTTTGACTGTGGAACCTGGAAAAGAGGAAGACGTTTTGAATAGGCTTAAATCATTGCCTGAGATTATGGAAGCTCATAGGGTTTATGGCGTTTATGATACAGTAGTTAAGGTAAATGCACCAACTCCAGAGAAGCTCAAGGAAATTATTACATGGAAAGTTAGAAAAGTAGAGAATGTTAAATCTACCCTTACAATGCTAGTTGTAGAACAGTAACAAAATTTTAACCCAGATATTGGGATGGAACTTGCTTAAGGTTGCTTTTTATTGCTTCTATGCTTTCATTGAACTTCTTCTTCTGTTCCTGAGTTAGGTCAACTTCGACAATTTTTTCTGCACCACCTTTCCCTAGCACAACTGGAACCTGGGCAAAGATGCCCTTAATTGAATATTCACCATCCAGGTACACGCTTGCCTCCACTACTGTTTTTCTGTCCCTTTTAATGGCGTCAACCATCACCAGAAGACCTGCTGCCGGACCCCAGTTGCTGCTGAACTTTCTCAGATTAGTTATCTGAGCCCCAGCTTCGACTGTGTCCTTCACAACGCTATTATATTGTTCCTCTGACAGGAAGTTCTTCAGGTTCTTGCCATAAACCGAAGAAAGCTCTGGAACTGGGTACATGTTCTCTCCATGCTGTCCCAGCACAAGCGGTATTATTGAAGATGGGGAAATTCCAATATAACGTGATGCATTGTACGCCATCCTTCTCGAATCCAGAACGCCGCTAAATCCTATCACCCTGTTCCTGGGAAACTTTAACCTGTTATACAACACTGTTACCATCGCATCAAGTGGATTTGTTGTAATAATGACTGTTGCATTTGGAGCGTTTTTGCGAACCTGTTCAGCAACTCCGGCTATTATTTCTGAGTTCTTTGCTGCAAGCTCTTCACGGGTCATGCCAGGCTTCCTAGCAAGGCCTGCTGTAATTATCACTATATCGCTTCCTTTTATATCTTCGTAATTATTTGAGCCTATTACGCTTACTGACCTTCCTAGTATCGCTGCAGCATGATTTATATCGAGGGCCTCGCCCTGAGGCAATCCCTCAACAATATCCACCAAAACTATTTTGCTGTCTGCTTCACCCATCATGAGAAACGCAGCTGTAGTCGCTCCTACCTTACCGGCACCTATTACAGAAATCATGTCAAATGTTTGCCCGTTGCTCGTTATATATGTTTCTGCAATAGCAAGTTAAGAAAATTCAGATAAGGACAGCTGATTGTCGGATTTAAGCATGCCCTGAAACCTTTCCAGAATCAATTCTACCTCTTCCTTTTCATCGTTTTCGAGTTCCTCAGCAATATTTCTCAAAGATATTATAATTGCATTAAGCTGTTCTGTGTCAAATTCAGGTGACAGTTCTGAACCGCATTTGGGGCAACGATAACTTATTGGTGGAATCGAAAAATGTAATCCGCACTTTTGACAAAAGTGAGCCTGATTGTTGTACATTCTCTCCACTGCCATGAGCGTTTTTACCAGGTTAGGAACGGCGGATTTTTTATCCTTTAATGACAGGATGAGTTGCATGAGCGATTTAGAAAGGTCAACAATATTTTCTGCGGATTGCTTGGCAGGGTAATCAATTCTAATTTTGGGTAGCGTTTTAAGCAAACCAGCGTCATACACGTTGAGGTATCTTGGCGGAGCGCAATATTTTCCAGAATAATTTAAAACTACATCCTCTTCAAGAGAAATGTATAAGCTGTTGTTTCTAAGGCCCATGCATAGCGCTCTCATAATGCCAGGATTTACAAGAACTTCGCTACCTATTTCCCTGACCTTTAATCTTATTCCTGCACTTAAATCCCTGTTAAGTAAAATGATGTTATGGCCTTTAAGTTGGTCAGGTGAATACTCGTAAAATATCTTCTTCCCACCATATATTTCCTCAATTTCTGCATCAATTAACTTTGCTACATCCAACAAAGAAGATGCCAGCCGATGGGGTATTATTATTTCATCTCCATCCAGGTCTGCCGCCTCCACATGAATGGGAAATGCACTTATCCCGCACTCTGAAGCCATTATTGATGCACGACGCCTTAAAATAGCCTTCCTTATGTCCTCTATTTCTCCAACTGATTTATCAGGAAAAGCTAGATCAAGGCGCATGTCTATGTTGAGCTTTTTATTTGCCAACCTTAGCGATTCCGACAGAATTGCGTCATTTTTGGGCATATCGCTGGCAGTGGAACCACAAATGGGGCATATCTGTGAAACAACAGGTTTGCCGCATTTACTACAAAAGTAAAGCTTTTCTGTCCTTGAGCCGCACTTTTCACATATTTTGAACGGCGTTGCCCTTTGGCACCTGCTGCAGTACCTGATTGTGACCTCAGAAATCAACTGTCCCCTGACAGGCACTATGCCGTGATACCTGTTTATATCCTTCCCATTGTCATTTTGTTCTACTATTTCAATTGGACCAATGCTATTATTCAGTACCTTTACACCAACCAGCTTTCCATCAAGCATTGCTTGTAGTATTGGGCCAAAAGATTTGTCTGTTACAACAATTGATTCATTTTTTGAAGATGCCAGCATGCCTGAATTTATAAGGTATGCGTAAACCACTGGCGATGGTTGAAATTCAAGGTTCCCTTTACTAAGTTTTAGGATCTCAGGTGGAGGTGGAGGGATTGAGTAGTTTGGATGAAGTGTTCTATTTTTAAGTCCCAAGTTTATCGCTTCGTCAGGCGTATCAGGTATTTTCCCCTTTATTCTGTACCCAACAATTCTACCAGCCAGTTTTGCAGGAAGAATTATGTTTCCTAAATTTATCAACTGTGACCCCTTTTCACATGGATATATATCATAATTTGAACTGCATAGAGGACCCCTCACATCAGGTGAAAAATACAGTCTAAGGCCAACTCCACTAATTTTGATATAATATGAAGTTGATTTGAGGTTCATGCGATGCGCTATGTCTGAATTCATAAATGCTGCATCCGCGCTATAATCCATAAATGTCGCCCTTAGCAAGCCTGGCAAGTAAATCCTGTTTGCAGGCCTAAACGTTGTCTGAAAAGCTGCCGTGGGGTACAACTTACTGATTTTGCCGGCTATGAAATGCAGGGAAGGGCCGAACAATTTTAAAGTTCTCCTGGAGGCACCCCGTTCACTGAAATATATCTTATTTTCATAGTGGCCCCCAGTTATCTTCTCAAGCTCTTGTGTGAGCCAAACGTTAAGTTCATTTATATTCTGCACGTCCTTTATTTCATGATTTCCAATTTCATTTTTTCGCTCATAGAATGATTTGTAGAATGATAAGTTGGGAGCTGGATCAGCCATTGCTTTTTCACGCATTTTTATAAGTTCATCATACCCCATGGTTCACCTAATGGGGTTTGGTGTTAAAAAGGCAACGGGAGCTGCTGCGGGTGTTTAAACCGTTGTCCAACATCTAACATATAGTTATAAACTAGAATCATGAAAAGCTACTGGATAAGTTTATTAACGGCCTGTTGATTTTAAAAGGTTTGTGAAATTTAACACTGTAGTGCTAGATGTAAAGGCTGGAAAGAAATCTATTATAATTAATGAAGATGATGCAAACGAAATTGGGCTTGAGCTCAATGAAAGGGCAAGGCTAATGGTTGATGACAAAAGCGTGGTGTGCATTACGGAGACGACAAAGACTCTGGTAAAGCGCGGAACTATAGCAATTTATAAGGACATTGCAGAAGCGCTTGAATTGGAGAATGGTGGATATGTAGATGTGTCCTACGAACCGTCACCAAAGTCAGTTGAAGTCATAAGAAAGAAGATGAGGGGGGAAAAGCTGAGTGAAAACGAGATAAATGGCATAATAGGGGATCTGATTTCTAATGAGCTAAGCGACCTGGACATTGCATCATTTCTTTTTTCAGTGCACTATAAGGGCCTGGATATGGAAGAAATCAGGAACCTCACGCTCGCGATGCTTAACTCTGGTGAAAAGTTGGAACTAAGTGGTTTTGTTGTTGATAAGCATTCAATAGGCGGCGTGCCCGGCAACAAGGTTTCCCTGCTCATAATTCCAATTGTAGCATCCACTGACCTCTTTATACCGAAGACCAGCAGCAGGGCCATAACAAGCCCTTCAGGAACAGCCGATACAATGTCCGTGCTTGCAAATGTTAAATTTGACCTTAAGGAAATAAAAGAGATAGTAGAGAAGACGCATGGTTGTATTGTTTGGGGCGGTGCCCTTAACCTGGCCCCGGCAGATGATATTTTGATTCGTGTTGAAAATCCACTGAGGGTGAACCCACGTGGCCTGATGCTGGCAAGCGTAATGTCAAAAAAGCTTGGCGTTGGCGCCAAAATAGTCGCCCTTGACATGCCATTGGGAAGAGGAACAAAGGTCACGGACATTACAGACGGGGAGAAACTTGCAAGAGACTTTGTAGAGCTTGGCAGGAGCCTGGGAATCAACGTAAGGGCAGGCCTCACCTATGGAGGGCAACCTGTAGGGAGGGCAATAGGCCCTGCGCTTGAGGCTAGGGAAGCGCTTGCAGCATTGATCAATCCCGATGCAGCTAGCATGAGCCTTCTGTCAAAGTCAGCCTCACTTGCGGGCATCATTCTGGAAGCATCAGGCATAAGTCAGCAGGGACAAGGGTATGACGCAGCCATGGACGTACTTAGGTCCAATAAGGCACTATCAAAGATGAGGGAGATAATTGGAGCGCAGGGCGGAAACCCAGATATAAAGCCAGATGATCTTCCTGTTGGTACGTACAGGCACCAAGTGGTAGCAGAAAACGACGGCTACGTTACGCTTGTTGACAATGAATCTCTTGTCCAAATAGCTCGAGCCGCAGGCACGCCAGCAGACAGGGGTGCCGGAATTGTGCTCCACCAAAAGCAGGGATACAAGGTCAGGAAGGGGGATGTGCTATTTGAAATATATGCTGAAAGAAGTTCAAGGCTTTCTGACGCTGTAAATCTTGCAAGCTACTCGCCACCTATAATGCTTGAGGGAATGCTGCTGAAGTCTTACCCATAGTCAACTACCCAAGATTGAAATCGAGGGCTTGCCCCCTCCCAGGACTGGCATAGCTTCTACATTGGTGCTAATGTATGAGCCTGGGACTTTCTTCTGGCGCTAATCTGGAATCAATTATAGTTAAATAGACTCTGCGACACCATAGCCTCTCTCAGCAATGATGAAACTAATCTAAACAACTCACAATTCCTCTTCCCAAAGCGTGTGAGCTTATTGGTGATTTCCTGAAACTGAGATTAAACTTTTATCCTTGGAAGAACGTTATACAGTATTGGTCAGGCCACTAAAGGAAATTCTAAAGGAAGAGCTTGGAAATGAAGCTAGCAGAGCCTATGGCTCATTTGACCTGATAGGTGACCTTGCAATCATAAGAGTTCCGGATGGCTTTCAGGATAAGTTAGAAATAGTTGGTAATGCCTTAATGAAATTGAATAAATCTATCCATGGCGTGTGGGCTCAGGTTGGGCCCGTGGAAGGAGATTACAGAATAAGAAAATTGATGCATGTTGCTGGCGAAGAGAGAAGTGTTACTGTTTACCGAGAATCAGGGTGCAGATTTGAACTGGATATAACCGCAGTTTACTTTTCGCCAAGGCTTGCCCATGAAAGGCTCAGGATTGCCCAACTCGTAAGTGATGGCGAAACAGTGTTCAATATGTTTGCCGGGATAGGGACATTTTCAATCATCATTGCAAAAAGGAAGCGGGTAATAGTCCACAGCAGCGAGATAAATCCAGCAGCATACCAGTACATGGCCAGGAACATTGAACTTAATAAGGTCAAGGAAAGGGTCATACCTTACCTGCGTGATGCCTGTGATGTATCAGCGCAGTTACATGGCAAAGTGGATAGGGTGCTGATGCCACTACCAGAAAAGGCACTTGAATTTTTCAGTTGTGCCCTCAGGAGCCTCAGAAGTTCAGGCTGGATTCATGTTTACATGCATGTCCCCTATTTAAAGGGCGAGTCTGCAGCTGATGCGGCAGCCAAGTCTTCGGCATCCATAACATCAGGGAAGGTCGTAAACACAATAATTGTTAGGGAAGTCGGACCAAGGCTGTTGCAGGTTGTGCATGATGTCGTTATATGATTGTTCCTGCATTGCTAATTTGATATATGTGTGCTCCAGTTGCAAAGTGGATCATTAGCGTAAATTGTGTTAAATGCGTTTAGGGCCCTGGCAGGACACCCACCCTGGCAACTTGCCCTAAACATGCAGAAAGAGCATGGCTTAAACGTGACAGATTTCCTCTCATTAAGGTCACTGAACCTTTTTTCGATTATGTGTCGCATGTCAATCGATAGTGCATTTCCAACAGCAATCCCCTTTACCATAAGCAGGTCACAACCGTAAACTTTCCCGTCTGCGCCCACAACTATATAATTTTTTCCTGCTGGGCAAGTGAGCTTGTTGCCGATGCTGGCTCTGAAAAACTCATCCGGTTTAAGGTAGAACCTGAATCCGTTGGCAGTAATTTTCAAAGGCCCCTTATAGGCAAGCATCTGAGCAATCGCAACCCTGGCATTCCTATAAGAAAGAGATAAATGGTTTATTTCTGCGTTTCCAAAGCTCTGGACTGCTATAAAGTTCATGCCTCCAGCACCGATTTCTTCTGCAAACATCAGCGCTCCGTTAACATCATTAAAATTCCTGTCAGAAACAGTTGTGGAAATATTAATCGGTATTGCAAGCTTTCTGAACTCCCTTACAGCCTTAATGGCCATCCTAAAACTGCCAGCGCCTCTCAACTCATCGTTTAACATCCAATTAGAAGAATCAAGGCTTACCTGCACGTGTTCAAGGCCTGATTCTGCCAGTTTTCTGGCAATATTTGATGAACCTGCAAGTCCGTTTGTTGACAACGATGGTGATAATCCAAGTTCACTTGAAAATTTTATAAGTTCAGGCAGGTGCGGGCTCATAGTTGGCTCTCCACCTAGAAAGTAAATGTACCTGGCGCCTGCTTCATCAAGTTCCCTTATTATATGCTTCCACTGATAAATGCTTAACTCTCCCCTGCCAGAGCCTGCAGAAACATAGCATGCTGCGCAACGCATATTACATCTGTTTGTCAAATATACTGTTGCGACAAATTCAGATGTCCCTCCTGAGATGTGAGGCAACGGGTATGCAGGACAATCATATGCAAAAAGATCACTAATATCCATTGCTAACAGCCTGTCTGATTTTTCTGCTTAAACGGTTGGAATATAGCAACAATTGAATCTTTTTTACTAGGTTTTTGAAATTCCAATCACTCCCTGCTATCAATACGGAATAAATCTTTTGCGAGCCAATTGACAAATAGCGCGCTTAATTTATCAATTATAATTGGAATCACGGCAATACCACTAACAATGCCCATTAATGATTATTATTTAATTGCCCAAATATAAAAGCTCTTTTGCTAATCTAGGGTGTGGGACACTATTATTGCATGGTTACCTATCAAAGTTGAATAGATTATGAACTGGTGCATAGTTTTCAATTCTCTCATCACGCCTCTGGGCAAACCAGCATCTTCTGCAGCAAAGCGTCGGAATTGCTCCTCTGATGATATTGTTCAAGGTATTTTATTTAGTTACAAACTCTTTCATAATGTCCCACTTCTGGGAACCATTTAACATTGAATTTGGAATTATGTACACCTTCCCGCAAACATGTCATGTAGTGCCTGTCATGCCTTGCTGTATCAATGTCAACATGTCAGCATTGCCCTGTCAAAGACATTCATTTCTGGCTTGAACATGTACATCATTCAGGTCCATTATGGCGAACATGTAGGTAAAGAGCTGCTTTTTTCTTATTGACCTTTGCCATACCCTTCTGGGCATAGTTGATGGTCAAGGAGTAGCCTGTGCCGTCACGCATCAGATGTTGTGATTCCCTTCTTACTTAACAGCAGGACATGCAGGTTGTGAATAGCTATCATTACCTCAGGGTCAGAGCTTCTCAATTGTCTTGCAGGAAACTTCTTACGTCATTAAAAATATTACCAATATATCCTGTTTGACCAAGCTGATTAATCAGGAGAAGCTTGACCCATCTTAAAGAGAATGGCCTGCTCTATCTAGATTACGCTGACAGCTCAATGCACCAGAGGTCTGAGCATTTTCATTGCTTCTCCGCAAAGTCCTCCAATCCCTTTTTTGGATTGCTCAGTTTGCTGATATAATCATTGATTTCTGGATACCGTCGCTGTGCAGCCTGCTATGTATATAAACTGGGAAGTTCGTCTCTCTATATAGCGAATAACGTTATGTTTTTTTGTTATGGTAAAATACCCTTACAGCTTGATTTTTTTATCCTTGCTAAATAATTTTTTCACTTATATTATTGCTATTTATCATATACAATGCATATACTGCGTTCTTTTATAATTTACACGGCGTCATTATTATTTTACAAATGCAACTATAAAGAGCCTTTTACTCGCTTTTATCCAAGTGACTTTGTTAAAATATTGATAAAATGTTTTAATGATATGCGGCATACAAAGCTGTACATTTAATGATAAAATTCAAAAAAAGCGTTAATTTATGTGTGTTTTGGCTTCCTTAGTTGTGCTATTTCCCAAAGTGAAGTAATAAATAGGAAAATGCCAAACCCTAAACTAATTCCGAACAGCATATCATACACGTGATAAGAAACGTAGTAAGGAGTGTGCGATATGAATACAGGAATTATATAAAGGTGATATGTTTCTAATGCTGGAAAATCATAGGGGTCAATATATTGAAACATAAGGATGAAGGAAAATATGAATAAAATCACTGGCCATATTATGTGCCCCTTGCCTTTCCTAAGCGATGCATAATCTATCACCGCTACGACGATTATAATTAGGGCAATTATAGAACTGATGCCGACATCGAGGAAATTATATGTATGAGGATAATAGTTGTAACTTTCTAACATTGCGATAGGCACTGAAATCAATAAGAGAATGCCTATAATTATGTTTGCAATAGAAAGTGTACGTACAGAAATGTTATGGAGTTCGGGTTCATAATTATTACTACTGCTCATAGTCATTCATAATTTATGATAATTATAATATATAAGCTTTTATATTTGTATCAGTACTTCCGCAAGTATAGCATTTCACTCTTTTAGAGCAATTCATTTAGGGCATCATTAGCTTATAGATTTTAGAGATGAACAAACCAATGAGGTCCAACAGGAAAAGTTATCCTCTAAAGCCTTGAATCAGAACTTTGTCGTACCATTTCAAATATACAACAGATAGCATAATAAGATCTCTGAATTACATGTAAGTTAACAATCAACCTTAACTGGCTCAAAAGCGCAACATTGATGCTCCATCTCCTGATTCTCCGCAGGCTTGGATTATGCTGTAAGAGCATTAACAGACAAAAGCATTATGTTAAAGATGATGGTTATAGACTGTACAGAGACATGACAAGATCGACAGAGATGTTACTGGGGGCAAGATAAACACCGACAAACTTTGCCACAATAAGCGCTGTTGGCAAGGATGAAGGCATGAGGCTGACGCTCTTCCAGTTACCAGGCTCGATATCAAGGAGAACGTTGTAATTGCTTGAGAATTCACCAAGGCCTTCACCTTTCCTCATGGACAGGGGGGTTCTTCACCATTGAAGGTTGCTGGAGGGGCTTAAGATAAACTTCATAATTCCAGCAGTGAAGAATGGAAGGGTCATAAGGCATACATAGTGAGCTGCCTGCTGTAATTGATTACCCCATGGAGGTAGGCTTGGTAATAGCAAAGATGAACTGTAAGAATGATGGCAGGCCGGAGGACAGATATATGGCATTTGTTACAAATTTTTGATAGCGCTGAACAGATGATAAGTGCAATCCCTGAGGAGTACAGGTGGGGCAAGGATAATGCATGTAAGATGGGTTTGAGGTCATCAAGCAGGAATTTCGTTGTAAGGGTTGTTTACTTGCAATAATCTGTACAATGCTTGTACCGAGGGAGCAATCACAGACTGTCACTGCATATAAATTCAGGCGCGCCGTTGGAAGGCTATAAGGGAGGAAACTAGCCCGTGCGGAGGAACTGCCTCTACTGTGAAGGCGGATAAGCAAGTTTGTTCCTATGACGCAAGAAGCTTAAGCCGTAGGTAATTCACATTGACAATTCATTTCCTGTCTTATGCCATGGGACTTGTAAAACCTTTTTGTTACTGGCTGCAAAGGCGCCGGGGGTGGGATTTGAACCCGCAGGGCTGAGACAGCCACAGGCTCTCAAGGCCTGCCCCATACCAAATTAGGGGACCCCGGCTACATCCATTCCTTAAGGTTAGCCCTACTTAAAAGTTCAGCTGCGAACTTGCCTGATTTTTCATATACTTCATTTTCATCTACAGTTAAAACTTTCCCGCTCTTTTTCAGGAACCTGCCATCAACAATCAGGTCAGTGCAATCCATACCCGTGCCTGCATAGATAAGGTTGGAAACTGGGGCCACAGGGGGGACAAGATGAGGTGCCCTCAGGTTGAAAATTGCAATGTCTGCCCTTTTCCCCTTTTCAATTGACCCAGTGAGTTGTTCTATCCCCATAGACCACGCGCCGTTTATTGTAGCGATCTTTATCATGTCAAACACGCTAATTGCCTGAGGATTCAGGCTGTTTACTTTCTGTAGAAGCAAGGCTAACTTCATCTCCCTTACCAGGTCATAGTCGTCATTGCTTGGTGCACCATCTGTGCCTATCGTAACATTTACGTTCTTCTCCATCATTCTGGTGATTGGAGCTACGCCAGAACCAAGCTTGCTGTTAGATGATGGGTTGTGTGAAACGCTTGTGCCGCTCTGTGCAAATATTTCCATGTCATCATCGTTCAACCATACTCCATGTACGTAAACGTAGTTTCTACCAACCATCCCCAAATCTTTTAGAAACTTGCCAGGCGATTTGCCCCTGCTGGCAAAGTACCTGATGTCGTCCCTTACTTCAGCTAGATGCATTGTTACGCCTGACCTATGCTCCCTCACTGTGTCCGCTATTCTCCTGAACAGTTCGTCGCTTACGGCACCCGGCGTTCTGGGCGAAAACCATATCCACACCCTGTTGTCCCTACTATGCCACTTCCTGTACATGTGTTCATAAATTTTGAAGGATGTTTCAACATCTTCAACCAGCCCCTGGTGCAGTATCTGTGGCTTATCAGCGTAGCCAGGTGTATCCATTACCTGCTTGCCTATAGCTGCCCTCATACCGCTCTTGTAAACGTTTTCGATCGTCCTATCTGTGTTATATCTGGCATTTATTGAAGTAGCTATAAACGATGACGTTCCGCTGTTTATCATCTCCAGAAGTGTCAACTTTGTGCTTATGTCCATTATATCCTCGCTCATGCTGCCCTGCAGTGGCCAGACATAATCTTTAAGCCACTCTATAAGTGCTACATTGTCAGGCACAAGCCCCCTCAGTATCCCCTGTGCCAAATGCACATGGGTGTTTATAAATCCAGGAAACACGATTTTATTTTTTCCATCAATCACAAACTCCGCCTTTCCCTGGACTCGTTTGCCCACGTCTACTATTTCTCCGTTTTCTATAAGAACAGAACCGTCCTTTATTATTTCATTTTTACTGTTGGCGGTGACCACAGTGGAATCCTTTATAAGAATCGTGTCGCTCATACATTTACCTCCTATGCATCATTTAAAATATTATCGTAGCCGTTTTAGACCAAGGGTTAGAAACAGCCACGATGATCTTTATAAGGGGCTATAATATATATGAAGATAAAGGAAATACTGAAGGTGATAAAGCCATGAGCCATCCATGGAAATCCAGGGGGCAATTGTCGGGTACTATAAGCCACAGGAGGAAGTACCTCACGGACATGCAGAGCGCGATAAGGTATGCTATTGAAGTTGCCTATGAAATGGCTATACATATTGCAATAGGATGCCTTTGCCAATTGCATTGAGATCAAGCCACGGTTCGTGTCAAACTACGATTATGCGATTCACAACCTCAACCCCGTTTCTGCCGTTGCCTGATAATATAAGAAGAACCATTATGGCGAGCTGAGGATACCTGATGTGAAGAAGCTTGAAATGAGGATTGATAGCTAGATGTTCAAAGTGACAAAGTGAGGGTAACGCTCCAGCCCGGGCATTACGCTTACGTCCCAATAAACACTGAGAACAAGCACTTCCTGGAATACGGCAAGGGCAAAACTTCAGAGCTCTTGCTGACTGACAATTTTGTGTGTGTTAACCATATCGGAAAAGGAAAGGAGCCTAGCTTCGTGGCGCAGGACTTCACGATAGATTCCACGTTTGCTGGGTGATGGCAGGCTGCGCTGAAAGGAACTTATACACAGAGCATTTCTAACATAGCGCACATACAGAACGACTCAGGGAGGAGAGCCTGCAGAAGCACAATAAAGAGAAGTACAGGAAACTGCGCCAGGCCAGAGGTAGGCAGAAGAACCGTGTCAATGATGCCCTGCAAAAGCTAACTACGGAGATGGTAAAGGAAAACCCAGGCGCGTCATTTGTCTTTGAAGACTTGAACGGAATAAGGACTGGTGGAAACAACAAGGGCAGGAAATTCAGGACAAAGTTGAACAGGTGGCCATACAGGCTTGCTTTACCAAAAGATGATTGAATACAAGTCCTCATTCAAGACCGTTTATGTGAACCCAAGAGGGACCTCCTCGGAGTGTCCTGTCTGTGGTGATAAGCTGAAGCACCCTGCTTGGGGGATATCGAAATGCGAAACCTGTGGTGTGGACTACGACAGGGATAGGCTGGCCTCACTTGCCATAACCCTGCGTGGCCTGCGGCTACCCGTTTACCGTGAGTGCGGATGCCTCTTGGCCTTCTTTGAAGGATGAATACCTGTACACCGGTCATGAGCCTAGTAGGCGGAGCGGGCTTGAAGGTCAACGCTCCAAATGATGGTTATAAGAAATTATAACCTTTTAGAAACGGGAAATAGTTTATTAATCATCATGCAACTTTCTGGTTTATGAAATACATTCTGGCAATCACCGGCGCCAGTGGCATAATATATGGTGTAAGGTTAGTAGAGGAACTTGGAAATATGGGACACGATGTTTACTCTATATTTACCAACGGCGCAAGGGCAACCGCTAAGTATGAGCTAAGTGATGCTATGGAGAGGATTGGCAGGTCGTCAAAGGCAGTTTTTGGCGAAAATGAACTTGATGCGCCAATGGCTAGCGGCTCAGCTAAGTTTGACGGCATGGTCGTTGCGCCGTGCAGCATGAAGACTCTGGCCTCAATAGCAAATGGTCTTGAGGAAAACCTTGTTTCACGTGCAGGACTTGTCCAGCTGAAAGAAAGGAAGCCCCTGATACTGTTGCTTAGGGAGACGCCTCTTTCCACACTGCACATAATTAATATGCTGAAGGCTTCTATCGGGGGTGCTATAATAGCTCCAGCTTCCCCCGGCTTCTATGGAGCTCCAAAAACCCTGGATGACCTGATTAACTTCCAGGTAGGAAAGGTGCTTGACCTGCTGGGGATACAGCACAACCTGTTCAGAAGGTGGTCAGGCCCTGAAGGCAGTGGGAATTGACTTAGCCGCTTCCATTCACAGGCCAACAGGAGTTGCCATAGTTGACCACTTACTTAGGTGCACAGTGTCAACAGAATACAGCGACGACGATATCATTGGTTTTGTTACCTCTAGCCTGCCTGATGTGGTTGTCATAGATGCTCCACTTAGCGTGCCAAGTGGCAGGTCAAATATAGATGACAAAGCTGGTCCCCATTTCAGAGAATGCGACCTTGAACTCAGGCGCCTAAAAATCAAGTTCTTCCCAGTAACGCTTGGACCCATGAGACAACTTACAAAGAGGGGTATCTCACTCAAGCTAAGACTGCATGGGCTGGGCTTCGATGTGATAGAATCCTTCCCTGGTGGAATACAAGACGTCCTGGGGATACCAAGGCACAAGGACATGGCTGGCCTGCTCAAAGGCCTTATAAAAAATGGGTTAAATGGGTGCACTAATATAAACAACGAACATGAGCTTGACGCCGCCACCATGGGGTATTTGGGTCAGTTGTATCTAGAAAGAAAAGCTGTTGCGCTTGGCGACCCGGATGAGGGGCTCCTCTATCTGCCTAAAATCCCCGGCTGATTATTCAATTCATCTAATTGATCCCCAAAACATTTTATTATGCCAAATGATAGCTAATGCCATTGAACAGAGAGCTTGTAGTTAAGAATGGAATCATAATTACGATGAACAAGGAGAGGGAAGTTTTTGAAGGTTCATTGCTTATTGAAAACGGCAAGATAGCCGACATCTACAGAGGCAAATTGGGCCCGAAGGCTGATATTGAAATCGATGCTAAAGGTGGCATCGTTGCACCAGGATTTATATGCGCTCACACTCATCTATATGGCATTCTCCTGAGGGGGGCATCCCTAAATATTGTTCCCCCCACTGACTTCACCCAAAACCTTCAGAGAATATGGTGGCTCATGGATGAGGAAATGAATGAGCATGATGCTTATATAAGTGCCCTCATGGCCTCACTTGAGCTCTTGAGATCTGGTACAACAACATTTGCCGACACCTTTTCTGGTCCCAACGCGATCAAAGGCGTGCTTGACTACATAAACAGAGGTGTCAGTGAAACCGGAATCAGAGGCATACTTTCCTTTGAATCAACTCAGAGGAGAACCCTAGAGGAAGGGTATAAGGGCCTAAATGAGAATGTGCGCTTTATAAAGGGCTCTGGCAGGGGGATGATAAGCGTACATGCCTCGTTTACCGTAAAGGATGAGCTTCTCAGGGAGGCGGCGGAAACTGCATCTGAGTTGGATGTCCCGTTCACTATTCATGCATCTGAAGGAAGGTGGGACCTGTACCATAACCTTGAGAGGTATGGCAAGAGGACTTTTGAGAGGCTTAACGACCTAGGTGTGCTAAATGAAAGGGCTGTGGTCGCACACGCTGTTAATGTGAACGAAGACGAGTTGGAAATAATTCGTAAAACCCACACCAATGTCGTTCACAACCCTCTGAGTAACATGCTTAATGCAGTTGGGGTAGCTCCAGTTCCTGAAATGAAGAGGATGGGTATAAACCTGAGTTTGGGTAACGACGGTTACATATTTGATACTTTTGAAAATATGAGGGCAGCGTTCCTGATGCACAAACTTAACAAACTCGATCCACGTGTCATGAACTTTATGGATGTGATTGAAATGAGCACAATCAATGCAGCAAAGGCCTATGGACTGGACAAAGAACTTGGATCACTTGAGGCAGGCAAGGCTGGCGATGTGGTAGTGATAAGGCCGCAGGTCAGGCCAACGCCTCTTACGCCCGCGACATCGTACGCCTACCTTATAAATAGTGTTAATGGAAAGGATGTAGACACAGTGATAGTAAATGGTGAAGTCGTTCTTGCAAACGGGGTCCCGATAAAGTTAGACTTAGAAAGGGCTAACAAAAAGGCGGCTGACATGGTCAATGATTACTGGAGAAGGCTGTCAAAGGCCAAAGAAAGGATCGAAATGCTCTGATTTAACCTTGCGAGCGAGAAATCCCCTTGATTTAGTAAGGAAATTTCTCACTAATTCACAGTGTTTAAACAGAAAAAAGCTCTAACTGCCTTCAGTCACGGCGACAAGTTCCTTCCCTCGGTTCACTCCCAAGTTTTACAATGGTCTTTTGGCTAGATAAAGTGCACAGTGTATTTTTCATTGATCTTGAAAGGCACCTCAAGTTTAAACGGAATGGTAAACATAACTCATACCCACAAAGTGGGTTCAAGGTAATTGAGGAAAGGAAAAAACCAGATTTTCAAAGATTGAACTTACCAGAGTTAAGTTTCATCGGTACATCGAAGGGACAGTGAAGAGAGTCGTACTAATTCGCGACATCGACAAGTAGTTTGTGGCATTACTTATAGAAAACACTGGCGAAACCAACCCGGTCGGCATAGATGTCAGCGCCTCTAACATCATGGCGCTCAGTGATGTAACGTTAGTCAAAAATTCACGCATGCTAGCCCATTCGATAGAGCGCATCAAAAGCCTTCAGAGGCCACTTTCAAGTAAGCAAAAATGCTCAAAGAATAGGGAGAAAGCCTGTATCTGGCTAAAAGCATGGCTGGAAGTCAGGAAGCAGATGGATGATTTAGCTCATAAGCTCTCTTATAAGCTTAAGGGGAATCAGCTGATAGCTTTTGAAGGCTTACAGGTCAAGAATAAGGTGAAAAATCACAGCCTAACGCGGACAATAATGGACTCCTGTTTGGGTAAGGGCCGTACTTATAAGACGAATAGGCGTGGTGTACATGTAATACTCGTCAACCCGTCTGGGATGTCATAGATATGCCCATGGTGTAAAAAACGGTTTCGGAGGAACTCTAGGTTAGGATGCACAAATGCCCATACTGTGGGCTCTTGATAGACCAAAACGCCGTAGGCTACAGTTTCAATATATGCTCTGTTGAACAAATATCCCTGAAAGTGCTTATCATTCTCAGATCTCTTCTAGGATTTCTGATCAGTTCATAGCTTTCACCAACTGCTTTGCCCTCTGGTTTATGTAGTATGCCCAGAACCTCTGGTATCCCTCTGCTTCCAGTCCTGTGGTACATCGGCTTACGCAATTCTCCCCAAACTTCACAGCGGAGAATATTCCTTCCGTGCCTG
>JARVJW010000118.1 GCA_029775955.1 Nitrososphaeria archaeon
GGGCGGGGTAGTTCACTTCCTTATGTAAACAAAACTGTTATAGCTATTATTTGGTTTGTGCAACAGGGCATTAACCACATAAAATTTTAATATGAACTACAAGTAAACCTTTGATGTGCCCAGATACTTTTGTGAAAATTGTGGCTTTACCGATTTATTAGATAAAAATCTTTACTTTTGCCCTAATTGTGGGGATCCACTTACTATAATTTACAACGATGGTGAGCTAGAGGCAAATTTTTCAGGGTTAGGTGTATGGAGATACTCTAGTGTTTTACCGGTTGACCCAGATAAAAAAGTGTCATTAAATGAAGGAAATACCCCTCTTTATAAATCGTTGCGCATAGGCAACGAAGTTAAGGAATTGTATATAAAAAATGAAGGCATGAATCCAACTGGCAGTTTTAAGGACAGGGGGATGACTGTTGCAATTACCCGTGCAGTGGAAAGGAAGTTCAAGTCTGTCATATGCGCATCCACGGGAAACACGGCTGCAAGCCTGGCAATATATGCGTCCCGTGCTGGTATCAAAGGATATGTCGTTGTTCCTGATGGAGCAGTGGCTCTGGGAAAAATGGCACAGGCAAGAGCTGCTGGTGCGCATATAATCAAGGTTAGGGGAAATTTTGACCTGGCGCTGGAGATGGTTAAAAATTTTGCAAGGGGATCCAACGATGCTTATCTGGTAAATTCTGTGAACCCATTCCGGATAGAGGGCCAAAAAACAGTGGCATATGAAATAATTGAAGAAATAGGGGAGCCAGATTGGATAACAATACCAGTTGGTAATGCCGGTAACATAACCGCATTATGGAAGGGCTTAAATGAACTAAAGAGGCTTGGCAAAATCAAAAATCTGCCTAAATTGCTAGGCGTGCAGGCTGCAGGGGCTTCTCCCATTGTCAAGGCGTTTAACAGCAATAGCGAAACAATCGAGCCAGTTACTTCACCTAGCACAATTGCAACTGCAATAAAGATTGGCAATCCGGCTAGCTGGAGAAGGGCCCTTAAATCTGTGAGGGAATCAGGTGGGGCAATGATTGGGGTCAGCGATGATCTCATCGTTAAAGCTCAGTATCTTTTATCGTCAAAGGAAGGAATATTTGTTGAGCCTGCAAGTGCTGCATCCATTGCTGGGTTTTTAAATGCCGCAAGGAGTAACCTCATTAGAAAAGACGATGTCGTTGTTTCGATTGTTACCGGAAACGGGCTTAAGGATCCAGATTCGGTGAACAGATTTGAAAGTTTCGAAACAACGGTGGAGTCAGAGGAAAGTTTGCTGTATTCAGTGATTGCTCAATGAGAATTGCACTTTTGGGTTATGGCACAGTTGGCTCGTCATTTCACAAGTTAATAGACATAAAAAAAAATCTGCTTAAAGAAAAGTATGGCGTAATGCCCCAATTAATTGCAATATGTGACAGGTCTGGGTGCATGATCAACGAGGAAGGTATATCTTATGAAGCTGCATATAAGGCTAAAATCAAATCCGGGCATATTTGCGATAAAGATAATGGGATGCATCCCCTGGATGTAATCAGGGAGCTGTCCCTTGACCTGATGGTGGAAACCACAACTGCAAATTTTAAAACCGGAGAGCCTGCTCTTTCACATATCTTTGAATCAATGAAGCGCAGGATACACGTAATAACAACAAACAAGGCACCACTGGCTTTACACATGCCTGCTCTTCTGGAAGAAGCTTCATTAAATGGAGTTGAGTTTCTTTACAGCGGAACTGTGGGGGGTGGCACCCCATTTATAAGTTTTGGGGAAAAGGTACTGAGGGGTAATACCCTTAAAGAAATAAAGGGTATTTTAAATGGAACAACAAATTATGTGCTTGGCAGAATAATTGACGATAGATTGCAAATGAATGAAGCTCTAAGCGAGGCACAAAAGCTAGGAATAGCTGAAGCCGACCCCACTCTTGACCTTAACGGATTTGATTCAGCTGCAAAACTTGTAATATTGATGAACCATTTACTTGGTAATAGGATTACAATATCTGATATAAAAATTTCAGGAATAAATGAAAGTCTGCCGGCATATAAAAGTGATCAGACCGTAAAATTAATTGCATCTTCATCCCCAGAACCAAAGGTTTCAATGGAAGTTATAAAGCGTGGTAGCCCCTTGGATGTTAGCAGCACATATAATGTACTTGAATTTAGCGTGGAAGAGCTTGGTAAAATATATGTTACTGGCAAGGGAGCTGGAGGTCAAGAGACTGCGGCATCAATAATAAGGGATGTTGTTGAGCTGAAAGAGAAATTAATGCAGAAATCCTACCAGATTTATTAAAAGAAACAGCTTTATGCATCAAACTTGCATACTATTAGTTTCTGGTGTCACGATATTTTACAAATTTATGGCAAGCTGCATGCCTTAAGGCAGGAAATGAATCGAATTTTGCAAGCAAATTATTCCGCCTTAGTTCAGGGAATGATGACGTCATTATCTCCCTTTTAGGTGGCCTGCGGTAACTCCTGGTGTTTCAAGCTTGTTAATTTCAAAGACACCGTGAGGCCTTGTTAATGAATTCATCTATTGAATTGAAAAACTTTCAAATATATTAAACTTCTCTATTTTGCCGTTTGTCCGGGGATGGCCAACACTTCCTAAAGTGAATGCCCCTTCACTAACTAACTCAGTCAATCCCCTTTCCTGTTCCAATAGAAAGTTGTTTTACGGTAGGAGCTGCTCAGGCCTACCATGCTTAATTGCTTCTATCAACGTGT
Organism: Nitrososphaeria archaeon; assembly: GCA_029775955.1. Lineage (GTDB taxonomy): Archaea > Thermoproteota > Nitrososphaeria > Conexivisphaerales > UBA164 > KM4347-05. Next base: position 2,742 of record JARVJW010000118.1, read on the forward strand.
TCACTGAATATTCTGAGGTGTTGGTTTATGTCATAGCTTACAATGAACCTTGATGGATAATCCTCGTAGGAAATTAGCCACAAACCTTTCAACCTTGGATCTGTGCTAATCAACGTGCCACAGCTCCTGAAGTGCTCCCTTTAATAGAAATTGTTGCGGAAAAACGGTGGTTATTTTTTAGAACTAACTTTGTAATTCGCAAAGATCATTACAAGTATTCAATTTGAACATTTCATTGATTACAAATCAGGCAAATCTTATAATGAATTGCCTTTACCCAGTTCTGCATACTGGAAGTCTTTTGAAGATGTACTGACACAATATGTAAGGCATAACGATAACAAATTCGATTATGATTCAAATGGAATTGCACATAGGAAACACATCTTTGCAGATAGTATAAGGTACATAGGCAAGGAATCAAACAACCTTGATAAAACATAAATATTTGGTATTAAAGAGAATGATTTTCTTGAACACGAGAACCTGAAAGAGTTCTATGAGTGGGTCTTTGCTTTGAAGCCTAGAGATGTGAAGGATAAGGGAATATCGGAAAGAGGATTGAGGAACTTCAAACAAAAACTCAGAACGGGAAACGGGATTAAGAATAGGTCGAAGATTTTCTTTATTCTAATTGAGAATTATTCAAAACTTGACAAGTCAGATTAAAATTTTAATGTTGAGATATAAAAAGCGGCACGTTTTTCGGGCTTATCTATATCCCCAATATAATAGTGGGTGGTTTCCAATTACGTTGATCGTAAAAATGGTCCATTTCTTGCGCAGAAGGTCCATCGTGCCTTCCAGCGCGCGCACAGATGTCCACATTGGTCTTGTCAATTATAGTTGCTACATAATTTCGAACTCCCCAATATAAATACTTCGGTTTTTATAGCATTGGCATGGAATATATGAGTGACATCCTCCCACCCGTAAACGGTGTGGGCTTCCTCTGCGTTCATTTTGCAATCACTACGCCTCGCAAAGGACGTGTTTTATCGGTTCTCAGTTCATCGAGAGTTGCCTCCCGTTGAGGCCTTACACTCTCTCCCTGAGCGTGTCTTTCCCTCTGTCCGAGGGTAGCTCTGTTGAGTATGTTTATTGATGCGTTGATATCCCTATCCATTGATATCCCGCACCTATTACAGATATACGTTCTTTCAGGAAGCGGCATGTCCTGAACGTTGCCACAGTTGCTACAAATCTTTGACGTGTTTCTCGGGTCCACCTTGACTACTCTCAAACCAGCACTTTCAGCCTTGTATGAGAGCAGTTGAATGAACCTGTTCCATGAAGCGTCCTGTATAGAACCTGCCAGCCTGTGGTCCTTCAACATGTTTTGGATATGAAGGTCATCCACAACGAACGAAGTATAGACAGAATTGACGAGCATGTGTGAAAGCTTGTGCAGGAAGTCGTTTGACTGGTTTTTGGAATGTTCATATATTATTTGGAGGCGCTCCTTTGCCTTCTCCCTCCTTTTTGAGCCCTTTTTCCTCCTTGCAATTATCCTTTGCCAACGGGCGATCTTCTTCCTTCCATCTCGCATGAACTTCGGTTTCTGTATCTTTGTTCCGTCTGAGAGCGCAATGAAAGAATTTAGCC
>JARVJW010000115.1 GCA_029775955.1 Nitrososphaeria archaeon
CCGCTGTTCATCTCCTGTAGCTCCTCCTTTCAGGAGGTCTAGATAGGATCACGCTTCCCCTTTCCACTAGTGCTGAGCCTGGATATGGGTAAGGAAACACTCAAGATAAATACCTTTAAATTGGGTTTGAGGGAAAGGAGGATGTTTAGGGGCTCAGGCACAACAGAAACGTTGTGAACTGGAATATTATACAGTTCCCCCAAGGCCTATAAGGTAAAAATGCGTGGCTGACGTGTAATCAATCCAGCGACATCACAGAAATACTCTGGATGTGGTTACACCGATAAGAAAAACAGAAAAGGTATTTTAATTGCCTAAACTGTGGCTTTCAATTAAATGCCTCAAGGAACATTGAAGGTAAATCTGTATGCTGCTGTCAACCAGCCAATCGTTAGCTCGGTTAATCCATGCCTACGGGGAGGCCAGCGACAAGCTAAACTCCTTTAGGGGTTAATAGTTGACATACTCCTATCCAGAAGTTGCTGACCACAGCATGTACAATTCAAGCTTTTTTATCTTCTCCACCTTTAAAAATTCTAGATATTTCTGCCTTTAATTCTGTTATCCCATTACCAGTAGCTGCAGATGTAAAGAATGCAGGAGATAATAACCCGCTTAACCGTGCAGCTTTATACACCCTAGAAAATGATAGTACATTTTTATTTAAATCAGTTATGATCAGTTCAGGCTTTAGAAACCATCTTTTTACCTTTTCTGCAGTTGCGCTATCAAGATCAATTTTGTTAATAACCTGTATTACAGGGCTATTAAACTTGGAAGATATAGCTGAAAATAAAATTTGTATTATTGTAAAATTACTAATTTCTGATACAAGAAAAATATCTGATACCAAAAGCAAGGCTTTATTTTCACCAGCTATTCTTTGGAATAAATATTTGCCACTATGTCTAAATATAAATAGTTCAAGCTGTCCAGCAGTATCCACTATCAAGTAGTCAACATCTCCAACTTCATTTAACATTTCATCAATCATTGTTGCAAGCAGATCCATTGAAAACACCATAGTTCCGTTAATCCCTAGTCCATATTTTCGTGATAACTCGTTATGATCAATATAGTTTCTTACATCAACAGTTGGCTCATATGTTAAATTTTCGGAAAATGGATCCGCGTTAAGGGTAGCCACTTCCCAGCCATCATCCTTTAATGATTTACTGAGAATACTTGCCATCGTGGACTTACCAGAACCAGCTGTTCCAACAATAAAAATAACATCCATGCAAGCTTATTTTTTAGCCGTGTTAAAAACACTGCCTTTGATAAATTTAATAAAAAATATAATTAAATTTAATGCAAGAAAAAATAAGGCAAAAGTTAAAATTCCAGCTACATAATTTAGTTGGCTGATCAGCATTCCTCCGATTACCGATGAAATAATTTCACTGGCGCCTGACGATGCATTGTACATGAGATAGCCAATCAACTTGTCACTGGAATTCTTAAGAAACCCGTATAGTAACAATGGGGAAAAAATACCATGGGCTATACCCAAAGCAAACATTGAAATAAAAAAGATTATAGGCTGCCTAAAAATTACTGCTGTAAGAATTGAAATACCATAAAGCATCACTGAAAACTTCTGAATCCAGCTGCCAGGTAATTCATGTAATGTGTATAATACTAATCTTATAATTGCTGAAGTCAAAACTGAAATTAGAAATGCAATTGACACCATTATTAATGAAAAATTTAAAAATTTATAAGCATAAACTCCTAAAAATGTAATGGCAAATGGCCATACCATTGAACCAATTACAGAGTTAATTATATTGTCTAATAAGTTCTTGGATGATAGTAGTTTTTTAATTTCCGAAAGATTCCATTTACTGGTCATGTTGTGCTTGAGTGGGTAAAATAGCGCGGTTAATGAAATTAGCACTAACACAATTAAGGACAACCCAAAAAAATTTTTTATATTAAAAAATAAAAGTTGTACTAACATTGCAGCTGTTAGCCCGAAAGCCAGTCCAGCACTATATATTGTAACACCTTTGTGTTGGTCGCTCTCAATATAAGAACTTGATCCGCTACCTGCGCTGAAGGCTGAAACCATCATAAAAATTACGTAAATTGAGGCAAGCAGCAATATCTTTATGCCTAAGGCCAGCAGAATTGTCATGATTATGGTAATAAAGAATGAAATAGAAATTATCGACCTGTTACTTAGCAGTTTAGAGTAAAGAGCGCCCAGCAGCCCAAAGATCCAGAGAACCAGTATATAGTACCAGTATGACCTTGCAGAAGCTATATTAAAATAAATTAAGATTATGGGCAAAGTTGCTTGGAAGAAAAAGCTTATAACTCTTAAAGAAAAAGCTGAAACAAAAAGTTTCAGATTATATTTTATCATAAACCTCCTTTACCATCAGAGATATTTTTACTGGATCGTGCACCGTTAAAACTTTTTCAAGAGCGCGTTTTGACATGACAGCTCTAAGGCTATCGCTGTCAATTAATTTAAGAAGCTTATCGTGTAATTCATCTTCATTATTAGTAGTAAATCCGTTTATTCCATCATCTACAATTTCCCCCAAAGCGCCAATTCTTGAACTTATAACTGGTATACCATGTGCAAGTGCCTCCAGAGCGGCAATTCCATAAGCTTCTTCCTTTGTTGGAAATAGAAAAATATCAATGATAGGAAATATTTTGTTTTCAAGAAAAGCTGATGGCACAGCTGTATAATATTTAAGCCATTCATATCTATTTGTAATCCCTTTTCCAATATAAAACATCCTAACATCCTTTCTTTCTCGCGTAATTCTTTCCATAATTTTTAAAGCAGTGTCACCACCTTTTCTTTTTATGTCCCTACCTATAAATAACACATTTATTTCATTATGTTCTAATTTAAAGGGTTTTATTCTGTATGGTAAAGGTATGACTTTTATCTTTTTCTTGTTTATTCCATCATCTATAAATCCGTTACTTGCCCATACTGACCATGTAATTATAAATTCTGCGTCACATAAAACGGTATGAAGCATATTAACTACTTTTTCTCCGAACCCATTTGTTATTTTCATATAATTCCTTATTAATTGAGACGGCGACTGATCATTTTCATGAATCCAAGGCTTTCTATAATTGTAAAACGTCCAAAAAAAAGAATGAATAAATTTTGCGTCAGTATTAACAACTAATGAACGTAATAAAAGAGCTTTTGTAAGCATGTAAAGGCTGGTCATTTTGTTAAATGTTATATTTCTTATATAATTTGATTGAGAGAATCTATCTGTCATAATTTCGTAAGTATATCCCGGAACCCCATACTTTATTCTCAAGCTAGGTCCACTTTTTAAGTTTCCAGTAATTGTATCTCTTTCAGTTACTAGCAGAACTTTTTGATCCAAGCTATATATTATTACACAAATTATCTGTTTATAAATAATTTTATGAATTGTTCATTAAAACAACGCCCTAGACTACAGTTTTAGTGTAGATAAGTTTAAATATTGGTAAATATAGAAGAATATCTAAAGTGATAATCGCTTATGAAAACAGGCTCACAAGGTTTGGCATTAAAACTTTAAAGAAAATGTTCACAACTTTCGGAACAGAAAAACCATGATGAAAAGACTCAAGGAGAACTTGTTGAAGACTTAATTACGGTAGTTTCTCACTTTGCTGGAAGGCTCTATGGAATGAGAAGCCATAAGTATGGGGAGGTTATTGATAGTGTCAAGAAGCTTGTTAGTCAAAGCATCAATGCCATATGACCTTGAGGTAAATGGGCTTACAGAGGATTACATGCACAAACTCTATCCTGGATGAGTTATGGAAGTTGTATGGAAGAGGAAGGATAAGAGACTTCTGATGAGTGGTAAGACTTTTGGAAAAAGGCTTAGTATCTTGAAGGGTGGGCCTATTCCAAGCATTACGTGGACTCAGCAATAAAACAGGCTTATTCCGTGCTTGAATCGTGGAGGAAAGGGTACCTTCGTGGGCGAGCAGGAAGAAATAGGCCTGAACTGAAGATTCGTTAGAGTTAAGGAAACGCTTTACAGTTACAGGAATGGGATTTCAGTGAAACCTTACGAAGAGAGTATAGATTTGAGAAGGGCGTGGTGTTGGGATAAATGGCTTAGGCGAACTCATACTTAAACAGGACAGCCTAAACCGTTAGAAAAGAAGCAGGACTAAAGGTTGAAAAACCAATATCATGGGACACAAACCTCCTAGATGGCTATGATGGCGAAAGGCATCATTCAATAAATTTGAAGTAAATTTACACTATACACAGAACATATGAGCTGAAGAGAAGAATTATCCAGAGGCTTCCAGAA
>JARVJW010000171.1 GCA_029775955.1 Nitrososphaeria archaeon
AGAACGTTCTATTGTGTATGATGACCTGTGGATTGGCTTGCTCCGTCTGGTTTAATGCTTATGCCGTATCTCCAGCCGTCTGTACCAGAGCAGATGGGAGTGTAGGGATCGCTTACCTGTTTGTATGTTCAGCTTGTTATATGTCTTCTTTTCAAAGAACCATCTGGCAAGCTTTCCTAAATTGTTTTCCTGTCTCTGAAGCTTAATGTTCCTGAACATTGTATTGTAGCTTGTTAATATGTTCGCTTTAACCCATAAACGGTGTGAGTTTTCCCTCTCACTGTTGATAATAATTAGCATTTAGCTGTACTTGTTCTCTTCTAAGAGATTATGCCCGTAATTGTTGAGAAATGCTATTTTACTAAGTGGCTTCCTGCTCTTCTTTCCTTTATATTTTCTGCTTGGCTTACCAAATGGTATTATCGTTAAAAGGTACATTTCCGGCGGCGCTCCGAGTATCTGTGAAACTTTTTCCCTTTCAATTCCGTCAACCCAGCATGAACCTAAGCCCATATCCCATCCAGCCAGCATCATATTTTGCACTGCTCTTGTTCCGTCAACTTTGTAAAAGGTGTTTTTTGGGTCTACATAAACCGCAACCGCAAATTGGGATTTGGCTATATATGGACCTGTAGCTGCAAGTTCACCAATCTTATTTAAGAGTTTTTTCTCATTTATTAAAACAAAGTTCCATGGCTGTCTATTGTAGGCGCTTGCGGCAGCCCTTCCAGCCTCCAACACCTTTATTTGCTGTTCAAAAGGTACTGGTTCCTGGCTAAATTCCCTTACCTCAATTTTCGTTAAAATAGCTTTAAAAGTTTCCATAGCTAAAGTTATGCATTAATAACATTTATACTTTATGAAAATAGTGCTTTGTTGCATTAATTAAAAGTTGTGCTGATTATTTAAAAATTAGGATAAATTGCCGATTTAAAATAAATAATTCCTTTAATTTAAATTTGAAATTATTAACAAATTAACTATTTTTTGATATATGCAACAAAGCAGAAAATAGTAAGTGTGGGACGCTATTCTAACATTATTTTCCATAACAAAAAAACATAACGTTATTTGCTATTTATATATAAAGAAGAACTTCCCGGTTTATATGCATGGCAGGCTGCACAGCGACAATATCCAGAAATCAATGATTATATCAGCAAACTGAGCAATCCAAAAAAGGGATTGGAGGACTTACGAGCAGCAATGAAAATGTTCAGTCCTATGGTGCATGTAGCTGTCAGCATAATCCAGATAGAGCAGACCATCCTTATTAGGATGGGGTCAAGTTTCTTCTAATCAAGTAGCTTGTGGCCAAACTGGATATGCTGGCAATGTTTTCAATGATGTAAAGTTTCCTGCAAGACAATTGAGGGGCTGTACTCAGGCAATGATAGCTATTCACAACCTGCATGTGCTCAAGGGAATCACAGCATCTAATACATGACAGCACAGGCCACTCCCTGACCAACAACTATTGTATGCCCAGAAGGGTATAGCAAAGGTCGATAAGTAAAAAGGCAGCTCTATGCTTACATGTTCGCCATAATGGACCTGAATGATGTACATCTTGTTCAAGCCAGAAAGTAATGCCTTTGACAGGGCAATGGCTATCTCACATGGACGTTGACGTGTTTGCGGGAAGGTGCACGTAATCCCAAATTCAATGTTAAATGGTTCCCAAAAGTGGGACGCTATGAAAGAGTTTGTAACTAAATAAAATACCTTGAACAATATCATCAGAGGAGCAGTTCGATGCTTTGCTGCAGACAAGATGCTGGTTTGTCCAGAGGCGTGATGACAGAATTTAAAACTATGCACCGGTTCACAATTTATTCAACTTTGATAGGTAACCATGCAATAATAGCGTCCCACGCCCGAAAATAGTTTAGTCTACAGATTTTGCGAACTCGTTATGTATTTCCCTAAACCCACTTTTTGAATAAAATGAAACAGCTATAAGGTTTTTAGAGGGAAACCTTGCAATGATCAGAGTAACCCCCAATTTTTTGAGCTCTTCCTCAACAAAGTTCAGAAAATATCTGCCGATACCACTTCTCCTTTTAGCTGGATGCACGTAGAACTCTTCAATTCTTGCTACCTTTGATGGATAATAAAAATCACGCTCATCAAGTTTAATTTTGATAGCAGCATAAGGCTTCTCATCTTCATATATGTATATCAGGCTTTTTTCATCATTTAAAGCACCTTCCACAGAATCCCTTACCCTCTGCTTTATATCATCTGGCACCTGCAACAGCGGGTCAAATTCTGAGTTCAAAATGTACATTTTACTAAACATTTCTGTTAAGGAATCAATGTCGGATTTTACTGCTTTCCTAATTGTCATCACTTGTCACCACTTCTATATCCTTTTTAGTTTTTATTATCCTTTTCCTTGCAAGTTCAAGGTACTCTTCATATTCTAGAGGGTTCCTCGCATAACCCTCTGTTCTTGCCTTGTATGCTACGGCAGCTGCTACCTCATAAAATACGTTCCATTCATCCATTCTTGGTATTATATATTGCCTGTTAAGCCCACGTCGTTCAGCATAAGCAGCAAGTGCCTGTGAAGCAGCTATGGCCATAGTGTAGCTTATGTACTTGGCTCTGCTATCAAGCACCCCCCTAAATACGCCAGGAAACACAAGGGAATTATTAACTTGGTTATGAAAATCGCTCCTGCCTGTGGCTACAATAAATGCACCATTATTATATGCTTCGTCAGGCATTATTTCCGGCGTTGGGTTTGCAAGTGCAAATACTATGGATTTATCTGCCATTTTTGCAATCCACTCTTTCTTTATAGTATTTGGACCGGGGGTTGAAGCCGCTATTACAACATCAGCTCCATTAAATGTATCATCAATTGTCCTTGAGTCATCTTTATTTGTCGAGACAGCTAGGTTATACTTCCATTTATTGGTGAACATGAGCTTATCTATGTCAGCCCTATCAGGATAAAGTGGCCCCTTACTGTCAACCATTATTATCTTTGATTTATCAAAGCCATAAATTTCAAGCAAGTTTGCAGCGGCTATGTTAGCAGCACCAGCCCCAAACAAAACAACCTTTGCAGACCTGATGCTTTTGCCCGTTATTTTAAACGCGTTGATCAGACCAGCCAAGATCGCTGAAGCCGTTCCCAGCTGGTCATCGTGCCACACCGGTATTTCCAGTGATTTTCTCAGTTCTTCTAGTACCTCAAAGCACAGCGGGCTTTCAGTATCTTCCAGGTTTATTCCTCCCAAAGCTGGTTCTATTGCTATGGCGAACCTTTTGAAATCTTCTACGTTATTTGCCCTTATAGGAATCGGTATTGCATCAACGCCACCAAGGTACTTAAAAAGAAGAGCCTTACCTTCCATCACTGGCATTGCCGCCTCGGGTCCAATGTTTCCCAACCCTAAAACCCTGCTTCCATTTGTAATAATTCCTATTGTATTCCACCTACTTGTCAAGCTGAAGCTTAGGTCGTGGTTTTTATGCACAGCCTCTGCAACTTTCGCTATCCCAGGTGTGTAAATCACCGCAAAATCATCATATGATTTTATTGGAACTTTTGGGAAAACCTGGACCTTTCCCTCATAAATTTCGGAAAACTCTATTGGGTCCATAGGCAACTTGTCAGTGCCTTATTATAATATGTTACCATATCTATTGCCTATTATTAGTCAATTGTCTATCTTTTTACACAAAGGGTCGCAAGCCACTGTACTTACAGTGTGAATAAATTACAGATTTAAGGACAACGCCTTTACAGTACCCATGTGAACATCTTACAAATCTATCTATTAGTTCTGCAATAATAATATTTCACATTCAACTGGATATATTGTGTTCAATTGGAAAGATACAACTTAAATTTTAATCATTTAGCTCCAACTAGAAGCCTCTACATTGTCACATGTAGGAAGGCTATGCCAGTTACCCATTCAAGGCCTACCCCATTATCACGTCATACGGTACCTTGTTAAGGGATCCCCTGCATCCTGATCAACGAGGCTTATCCTCCAATCTGTGTAATGCAGCCATGATCCCCCAACTATGATTCCTTTCTATAAGGCCGTTGCTCCTTCAGGACCCGGTATATTCAGTAGCTTTGCTAAAACAAGAGCAATGGACTTAGCTAGCCTATGGTAGAACCTTGCTACCGCCATGTGTGCCCCATGTAACCTGGTTGAGTGCCCACTTTAATGGGTTAGAAACAGCCACGATGATCTTTATAAGTAGCTATAATATATATAAAGATAAAGGAAATACTGAAGGTGATAAAACCATGAACCTTCCATGGAAAT
>JARVJW010000007.1 GCA_029775955.1 Nitrososphaeria archaeon
CAGAGGTTCTGGGCATACTACATGAACCAGAGGGCAAAGCAGTTGGTGAAAGCTATGAACTGATCAGAAATCCTAGAAGAGATCTGAGAATGATAAGCACTCTCAGGGATATTTGTTCAACAGAGCAGTTCTCAACAAAAAAAATATATATCGGCTAAGATAAAAATAATTATGCAATATTCAATTCTTGGTAAAACTAATGTAAAGGTTTCAAGGATCGCATTAGGAGGCATGTCCTTTGGAACTGAGCCATGGATGGTTCCCAGAGAACTTTCGCAAAAAATAATAAGGAAAGCTATGGACTTAGGGATAAATTTTATTGACACTGCAGACGTCTATTCTGACGGAGAATCTGAAAGGATAATAGGCGAATCCATATCAGGTTACAGGGAGGAACTTGTAATTGCGACAAAGGTTGGGCTCGAATTTGGCACGGGAATTAACAGTGCTGGGCTGTCCAGGAAGAGGCTATATTCCCAGCTTAGAGGGTCACTTGAAAGGCTTAAAACTAATTATATTGATATTTATCAGTTGCACAGGTGGGATTATAACACTGATGCTCTTGAAGTCTTATCAACAATCACTGACTTTGTAAGAAATGGCAGTGTAAGATACTTTGGTGCTACATCTCTTTACTCATTCCAGATACAGAAGCTATATGACCTAGCAATTTATAACGGACTGGAGAGGATAACTTACTATTCACCAAGGTATAACCTTGCTTACAGGGAAGAAGAAAGAGAGGGCATACCAGTGTGCAGGGAGCTTGGAATTGCTATTGCACCTTACAGTCCACTTGCAAGAGGATTCCTTTCTGGTAAGTACAAAAGGAACGAGAGGCCTGACACAGTAAGGTACAGGACAGACAAGTACTTCCCTCAGGGGTATTTCAGGGCGGAGGACTTCGATGTGCTAGATGCACTTGAAAATGTTGCAAGGGAAAAAGGTTTAAAGCCTAGCCAAGTTGCTCTGGCTTGGCTTTTCAGTAAACCATGGATAACTGCAGTTCTGCTTGGTGTAACGAAATTGGAACACCTAGATGATGCAGTTGAAGCGCTTGACATCAAGCTTGAAAAGTACGAAGTTGAAACGCTTGAGAAGCAGTACAAACCACATGAACAACACGGACCCACAAAGTCACCCTTGGCCTAATTGTTCTTTCAGTTCATCCATAATTTTTCTTGGGCCAATGTCAGCTATATACCCGCCAAGCCTTGGGCCCTTATCTGTGCCCAGCATTGCCCTGTAAAGTAACCTGAAAAATTCCGGAGGCTTGATCCCATTTTTCCTAGCAATCTGATAAATGACACCCTGAATGTCCTCAGCGCTGCTCATAGTTTCAAGCTGCTGAACTAATTCTAAAACAGCCTTTCTCTCAGTATCAGTAAATTCCACTTTGCTCTTTGGCAGCATCACGTTGTCCATTGCCATGTTGTGGGCAAGTTCAATCTTATTTTCAAGATAATCGTCAAATTCACTGTAGCCATAGGCAATCAGCCTCTTCTTTATAAATTCCTTGTAATTCCCCTGAGGAAAGATTGAAGCTATCTCAACAAGTAACCTGTACGGAACATGAGGTGATGGCTTAGCGGGTGTTTTTAGTAGGTTAACATACTCATAGAGCCCCCGCAACTTCTGTTCCCCATTCTTGAAGAAGGTATCTTCAAGGCGATCATATTCATCCATGTATTTAGGCACATCATCTAAGGAAACCTCCCTTGCGCCCTTGATCCTCTTATACATTAACAGCATAAGGCTTTGCCTGGAGCCGTACCTGAGCCATAGCTGCGGAGTTATAACGTTTCCGTAAGACTTAGAGAGTTTTTTGCCTCCCTTGTCTAGGAACATTTCATACTTTACGTGATAGGGATGGGGATAACCCAGTATGGTATCGGAAACCCAGTCATTGAACTTCACTGAATCTGCTATATCTTTCCCATACGCTTCGAATCTGATGTCAAGAGCTGCCCACCTTGACGCCAGCTCTACCTTCCAGCTTAGCTTCCCCTCACCGTCCTTAAGTTTTACATCTCCTTCATATCCGCACCCCTCAATCCTCTTTCCCCTTATTGTTGTACCAGAACACTTAAAGTGTACTGATTCAATTTTAGGGTCATAGGAAAGTGCTTCGGTTGTATATATTCTCCCACACCTAGGGCAAATTGCAAAAAACGGGAGTGTCCTTGTAAATTTTTCCTGTCCTAGAGATTCTTTCAGTTTCTCCCCTATTTTGCCGGAGTGGGCAAGAACTACTCTTTCCTGGTCTAACAATAATCCTTCCTTGTAAGCTATTGATCCACGTATGTATGTATGCTCAAGGCCAACCTTTTCAATTGAGTCTACCAGAATGGCACCCATGTGTTCCCCATAGCTGCCATGGCATCCAAACGGGTCACGTATTCTTGATACGGGTTCAGCAAGGTGATCTTCGAGCCAAGCTGGAAAGCCGGTTGGTACCTTCCTTAGGCCATCCATGTCGTCAGCGAATGCAATAAGTTGGCTTCTAATCCCCTGACTTTCAAGCGCCATCTTTATGCCATATGCTCTTGCAACATCAGAAAAGCTCCCAAGGTGAGGTATGCCTGAAGCCCCAAGCCCGCTTTCTACCCTTAACAAGTCGGTTTTTCTACCTATGCCCTTTTCCCTGTTTATAATATGGCTTGCAACCTTATCCAGCCAAGTTCCCCTACCTATTATCACGCCGGATGTTAATATTTACTATGTAATTAGCTTTTAGAAGGCGTGAACGAGAACCCCCTCTCTAGATACTGTGGCCTATAGGTCAAAGGAAGCAATTAATACAGAGAAGGAATGTTCTTGAGGTAGACATCAATGTCAAGTACTTTGCCTATACCATCATTACTCCAGAAAGATCCTCAAGCAGGGATGGGCCAACAGATGTGGGTCAAGAAGTGACATTTTGAATAACGCATGGCATTGCTCTAGCATTTCAATAACTTGCGTTGAAGGAAGCATGATCAGAAGAACAAGACAGACATCGGACAGATTGTTCGAGAAACCATTCTTCTAGCCAAAGGTTACAACATTGATATCTTCATAGAGAGGTTGATGAGATTCAAGCCGAAGGAAATAGCCTTAAATAAAAATGTTATGACAATCCCGCTATCTTCCGAAGGACTCTTAAAGCTAGATACTTTGACCACACGTTACAGCTGCGGTGCTGTCGGGAATGGGCATGATGAAATAGTATACTTATTGTCCAAATGCAAAAGATGTGGCTAGGTCGTTAACACTGATCGAAAGGTCAGTCCAGTCGTCAAAACTTGCGTTACGGAGCCAAATCAACCATTGGTTCCAGATTAACGCCAAAAGAGTCCCGGGCTCATACGTTATGACTCAGAGTGGAGACTGGGCCAGTCCTAGGAAGAGGCAAGCCCACTTCAGTCGTGGGAAGTTGGCTTTCATCTAACACCTAAAGGGTTAGAAACAGCCACGATGATCTTTATAAGGAGCTATAATATATATAAAGATAAAGGAAATACTGAAGGTGATAAAACCATGAGCCACCCGTGGAAATCCATGGGGGATAAGAGGACAATTGTCGGGCACTATAAGCCACAAGAGGACGTAATGAAGTACCTCACGGACATGCAGAAAGCGATAAGGTATGCTATTGAAGTTGCCTATGAAATGGCCATACATATTGCAATAGGATACCTTCGCCAATTACATTGAAGTCAAGCCGTGGTTTGTGTCAAACTACGATTATGCGATTCACCACCTCAACCCCGTTTCTACCGTTGCCTGATAATATAAGAAGAACCATCATGGCGAGCTGAGGATACCTGTTGTGAAGAAGTTTGAAATGAGGATTGACGGCGAGCTGTTCAAGGTGACAAAGCAACGCTCCAGCCCGGACATTACGCTTACGTCCCAATAAACACTGAGAACAAACACTTCCTGGCATACAGCAAGGGCAAAGCTTCAGAGCTCTTGCTGACTGACAATTTTGTATGCATAACTTTCACCATATCGGAAAAGGAAAGGACCTTAGGTGGTAGCTTCGTGGCGCAGGACTTCACGATAGATTCCACGTTTGCGACGGTGAATGCTAGTAGGCCTGCGCTGAAAGGAACTGACACACAGAGCAGTTCTGACATAGCGCACATACAGAACGATTTCAGGAGGAGGAAGAGCCTGCAGAAGCACATACACAATAGACAAAAGAAGTACAGGAAACTGCACCAGGCCAGAGGTAGGCAGAAGAACCGCGTCAATGATGCCTTACAAAGGCTAACTACGGAGATGGTAAAGGAAAACCCAGGCGCATCGTTTGT
>JARVJW010000155.1 GCA_029775955.1 Nitrososphaeria archaeon
CTCCCCCTTTGCCTTTCCCATTGACCTGAAGATTTCAGGGATCTTGCTGGAACCAGCAAAGAGCACCACTGCCACAATGATTATTATGATTATGTCCGTGGCGCTGCCAATCAATATCCTATCACCCCATAGAATTAAACACCATTTGCTAATTATTAAACATAACTGATAACATATGAAATGCGCACAAGCTAAACTACAATTGAATATAATTGCTCTAAAAGAGCGAAGCATCAGGAGCACTATGATGGTGTTGCATTTACAAATATTTGAGCAAGGAAGCACCATGCACTCAAACAGAGGATAAACTGTAGCTTGTAGCTCAACTGATGTCAATGCAGCTCTGCCCGTGGATCCCTTCTGCAGATCTCATATGGACCTGCTGTACAGCAACAGCTCATTTTTCTGAAATCGTCTAGAGCTTACGCTGTCACCCTCTTAAATGCAGAGAAGAATATCTCCATCAACCATTTCCTTGGCCCTCTTCCATCCCTCATGCCCTAACCTGTTAAGGACCTCGCGCTTCCTGGCATAGCGCTGTGTTTGCGTTCTCCCTCAGGCAGGCTCCCAGCTAATCCAGAAGCTCCTCTTTGAGTTGTAGGCCTAATGTTCCCTTTCTCCTTTACTGCTCCTTTACCAGGGGCAAGAACTTGGTGTACCGGCCCTTTCAGAGGTGATCCTGAACCAGACCACTCTGCCATTATGTGCAACTTGATTAACTTCTTTTACATCTACTCTGTTGTGAATATGCTGAGTTAACAATTGTTGTTGGTCACTCTTCTTCATTTGTAGCCATTATCAACTTCTTCACCATTGGCAGCATAATTATATGAGTGAAGCGTATTTTACATGGGTTTAAGGTATTTGAAGAGCGACTGGTGATTCCCTGTAGATGTCAAGGCCAACCTTGAGGTATAATAGGAATTCGGCTTAAAAATCCATTACACCAATCATTCCTGTTGCTGCTTTTTATTTCTCGCTTCCTTCTAGGAGTCCAAGAAGTCTAGGATCATGCTTCCCCTTTCCACTAATGCTTCGTTATAGTCGTGCCAGGACATGATATGACAGGCACTATAAATCAAGACAAAAATAATAGATGTCAAGTTGGGCTACAAGCTATTCAATAAAGATATACTTAAAAAGAAGAAATCATTAAATTGAAGTTGACTTTGGAAGTCAATAGAACAGAACACATATACATCGGAAAAAATGATAATTTAAATAAAAAAACTCATATTTTTAATAACCTTTGCAATGAGGCTAACTACACAATATGGCAGGAGTTTTTTCATAATAAACGGTGGATAATATACAATGGACTAGGCCAGAGAATGAAAAGCTCAGAGAATTACAAACAGTTGCCGGCTCAAACGTCTCAACAAACCCTCAGAATATTAGATCAATCTTGGAATTCATTCGTTAAGTTAATGAAATCTTATCCTGAGTTTTTTAAAAGCAAACCTAACATACTGGGATATAAAAACAAGAACGGTGAATTCATATTCACAAACCAGCAGTGCAGAATTGGGGATGGAATGTTGAAGTTTCCAAAAATTATAAAATCAGAAATGAAAAAAAGATTAGATGATAACAAAGATCTGAGGGAGGTACGAATAATACATCTTGGTACAGGGTATAACTTGAAGAACGTATATGGAATCGACATTCTGGATATTAATACATTTAACAATCAAATTATGGGCATTGACGTCGGTGTAATATCGCAGATTGACCAAGGAATTGATGTAATGGGCGGTTTTCTCAAATCGATGAACAACTATTTTAATATGAAATGCGCACAGCTGAAATCAAAAAGTGATAGGCAGCAGGGCAATAGACTCGAAAGAAGGAAAAATAATAAATGCAGACATGAACGGAGCATGATAAGAAAGGGGTTCCCGAAAGCTTTAGCGGACTGGATGCAAGGTGTAGGGTTACACCCAAGAAGCATCAGATAACTTCTAGAGGGGGATGTTAACACGGTTAACAGAAATAATAACCTGATCGATCTTTCTGTAGCAATATTAGCTGGTGGTAAAAGCTCCAGAATGGGTGCTGAAAAGGCCTTTTTAAAGTTCCATGACAAGCCACTTATTCGTATAATATATGATAAACTTGCTACCTTGAGCGACGATTTAATTATAATAATAGGAACAAAGGCCCCAGACGCATTTATATCTGCGTTGCCACTTGGAGCAAGAGTTATTACAGATTTAATATATACATCAAGCCCCATTGGCGGTATAATTTCAGCTGCCATCAATTCACATTATATGTATTTTGTAGCTATCGCAACTGACATGCCACTTATAAAACCAGAAATAATTAAAAGGCTATACAATGTAGCAATTGGACATTCAGCAGCAATACCTGTTTTAAAAGATGGTAAACTTGAACCGCTGTGTTCCGTTTACAGGGCTGATGATATAAAAAGGTTAAACAGTTACTCCATAAGGGCAGCAAAGGATATCATAAAAATTCTGCCAGATCCAGTGTTAGTTAATACAGAAAGTTTTATTGATATAGATCCTGAACTCGACACTTTTTTCAATGTAAATACAAGAGCAGATTATTTTAATCTATTAAAATATCATGCGTTAAAAGCGTGAGTGCACTATTGAGTTTATCATGCTGCATACAGATAAATAATTTGTAAGGCTATCATTTGTTATTTAATTAATAACTCAATCATATCAAAGCATAATTTATAAGTGGTAGAAGTTTTTTAGCTAATCGCTATATAATACAATGGAAAAGGTAAAAAAAGGGAAATAACAAAAATATTATCGTGCTTGATACAAATAGATTCCACATACACGGGGAATGTAAAATGAAAATTATCAACTTTGTTGGCGATAGCGGCTCCGGCAAAACAAGAACGATTGAGCTTTTGATAGATAAACTTACAAAAATGGGGAAAAAGGTTGGCACAATGAAACACATACATTCTGGCAGCTTTTCCTTTGATTACAGGGGAAAAGATACATGGAAGCATGTCAGGGCTGGTGCTTCAATTGTAGTAGCAGTAACCGAAAATGAAGTAATAACAATAGAGAAAACTAGCACAAGGGCAATGCCGACAGAGGAGCTACTGAACAGATTTAATGGCCTGGATATCGAATACCTACTCATTGAGGGATTTAAAACTAGAATGCTTCATCTTAATAATGTAAAACATGTGTTATGCGTTACCGACGTAAACCAAATATTTAGTTTTAATGAGCAGTATGGGAACCCGGACTGCATTGTAAGTTATAGTATCAAGGGAATAAATAAAATAAACGATGTGCAACTGGTGCAAATGCCTGAAGAAATTGAAAGGTTAGCTGAAATTGTGCTTTAAATCAAATTTAAGGTCTTTCCCTGCCTAGACCATGTACAACTGACAGGTTGACACTCGGCTTGGAGCGCTTTTATGTCCACACACATGTTTTATTTTCCTTTTAGACTCACTCTGCGCCATCACAAATTATTTCAAACCTCATTTAAAACTTAATTTTTACCAGATCCAAATTTATAGGCTTTTTTGCAAATTTTATTAACAGTGAGCGGAAAAACGCACGTCATTTATGGATGAAAGCTAACATAAATGAAGATTACTATAACACAATATATTAAACAATGTTCAGGACCATTAAGCTTCCTTATGACCAATCCCTCCTCAAACAGAAATGCAACTCAGGGAAGCTTGCCAGAAGGTCTTAGGAAGACATACAATAAGCTGGCACATACAAACAGGTAAGCGATCCCCACACTTCCATCTGCTCTGGTACAGACTAATATGCAGCATCTGGAGCAGACAAAACAAGCCAATCTGCAGGCCTTCATATACAATCGAACGTTCTACCCTGACTTATAGCCTCTTTAACAACTGTAAACCTTTCCAGTTTCCAATTCTCCATTGATTGGAAAATATAGTGGCCAATACACTAATGCCCAGCTAACCATAAATGAAAGGAAAATGTCCTTACTGGTTCAGATAGCAGAAAAGAAATGTAAAATTTGTGGGATAGATAGGTATAGCTGTTCTGTCAAAGTTATTCAATTCAAAGCGAGGGGTAAATGTATCAATACAAAAAAAGAGATTACAGCACGCGGGCACTCGTTATGCTCACCGCAAAGACGATTTGTGCTTAACCTTGTAATATCAAAACTTGCCATTTGACGTCTTGAGCAAAAGAAGATGAAAAACAGAGGAAGGAGAT
>JARVJW010000006.1 GCA_029775955.1 Nitrososphaeria archaeon
AACCCAAGATGAACATAGAAATGCTCTGGATGTGGGATCTTGATGAAAGACATATCTAGGCTAACATTTGAATTTATGTAGATAGGGATGTAAATGCTGCCAGAAACATTCTGCTGTAGGTGGAACAGCACGTGGAGGAACTGCCTCTACTTTGAAGTTTGTTCCTATGAAATAAGAAGCCTACGGCTTAAGCCATAGGTAATTCACATTAATATTCATGAACTTAATCAAAAAATAACAAAGATATAAAAGGAGCACCTGTTATTATAATTGATTATGGAAGAACTTGATGATGTAGATTCGAAAATTCTTAAGTGCCTTACAGGAGATTGTAGGCTATCCTATAGAAAGATAGCTAATTATCTTAATTTATCTACTTCCACTGTAAGCAAAAGAATTAATAGAATGATAGATAGCGGGATAATTTTGTCCTTTGTGCCATTGCTTAACTCCAGCTTATTAAATATAAACATGTATATTATAGGTGCAAAAGTAAAGCCCGGTTTTGATGTAGATGAGCTTGCAAGTAGCATAGGCAATGAAGAATATGTTACAAACGTATTTTTAACTGTTGGTTCATACGATATGATAGTTGTTCTGGTAGCAAAGAATAACAAAGATATGCTGGAAAAAATAAAGCGCATAACAAGCATGAATGGAGTTGAAAGTTTTGAGTCATTTCAAATAGTTGAAGTCAAAAAGCAGAGCCCTGTAAATATACCATCATAAAATTATGTTAAATAACATAATTAGATGTTACGTTCCATTTGAAACTTTAGTATTGATCAGTTTAAAAGAGCGGGTTATTAAATTAAAATTTTTGCATTGCCTGATGAAATTCAGGACAAAAAAAGCAGAATTTAAAATGCAAATTGAAGTACTGTTTGGAGATAAAGCACCAAATTGAGAATTCTAATTATATTAGAGAATAAAAGTCAAAAACACAGGTGTATGGCAAAAGACATTAAAGAAAAATTAAAGCATCATATTACTACCATAAATGATGTAAGGGTTGACATAAATCACATTGAAGTTGATTTATTTTCTAATGACGTGAATGACCCAAATAAAATTAGTTCTGATTTAAACGAAAAAATAATTGAAACAGTAAATATCGATGCAGAAATTAATTCAGATTACAAATTATATCTAATGCAAAGGAGATTCTGGGAAGCTCATGAATCACTTGAAAAACATTGGAAAAATGAAAAAAACCAAAAGATAAAAGATAGCATAAGGCTTTCAATACAATTTTGTGCTGCAATGGTTCACTACCAAAAGTGCAATGATAATATTGCCAAGGAAATTTTTAAGCGCGCAATTTCAATAGATTCTGATATTAAACTTGTGCGGGATATTATAGGTATAGATTTAAACAGTATAAATAGCGTTGACCTAAATTTTGAGTCAATAATAGATCAAATGATGAAACAAAATCATTAAATTTGAGCAAAAGCTATATTATTACCATTAAGTGTATTTAATTATTGATAAGAAAGGCAGAACTTTTTCAGGTAGTAGGTGATAGAGTAGTTTGTACTGCCTGCGCCAGAAAATGTCACTTGAAAAATGACCAAACTGGTTTCTGTGGCGTAAGGAAATCTATAAATGGTCAACTATTTCTTTTGAACTATGGCACAATTGAAGCTATACACATGGACCCAATTGAGAAAAAACCGTTAGTACATTTCAACCCCGGTAGCAAGGTGTTAAGCGTGGGGACAACAGGATGCTCATGGATGTGTCTTTATTGCCAGAATTATGACTTGAGCCAGAGAAGAAAAGTTTTTGGAACTGAAATATCGCCAGAAATGCTTGTTGATCTTGCATTAAGATATGGTGCAGAAGGCCTTGCCTTTACATATAATGAGCCGCTTATTTTTCTAGAATATGCAAGAGATGCAGCATTTGTTGCTAAAAATAAAGGGCTTTTTAGCACTTTTGTAAGCAATGGATATGCTACAGACGAAGGAGTAAACATGATGAAATCGTTTCTTGATGCAATAACAATTGACATAAAAGGGAATGCCAATAAAGACTTTCTCAGAAAATATGCTGCAGTACCAGACCCAGAACCAATATTTAATACCATCCTTGATCTCCATAAGTTTGGGGTTCATGTTGAAATAACAGACTTGATAGTTCCTCAGGTGGGGGATCAACTTGAAGATGCTAAAAAACTTTCAAAATGGATAATCGACAACCTTGGCCCTGATGTACCGTTGCATTTTTTAAGGTTTCATCCAGATTACAAAATGGATTGGTTACCATTTACTCCAGTAACTGACCTCGAGCAACATTATAAGGTAGCCAAAGGGCAGGGACTTAACTTTGTATACATTGGAAATGTGCCTGGCAATAAATATGAAAATACTTACTGCCCAAACTGTGGTGCAGCATTAATAAGGCGCAATGGGTTTGAAATTTTAGAATGGAATTTAGACGAAAATAATAGATGTTTTAAATGTGGGTATAAAATGCCTATTGTTGGAAAGTTTTTTAGAGGAAGTTTGGATGAAAGATTTTACCAAGTTTCAATTTGATGTTTTGACTCAAAATTTCAGCTTGATTCAATAAATTCTGAATGTACTGATTTTAAGGCCTTAATACATGACGAAGAATCTACTACAAACCCAATGTTTAACTCGCTAGATCCCTGTGTTATCATTAATACATTTATTGAATTTCGCGCTACTGAATTAAAAAGTTTAGCCGCTACACCGGGAGTGCCTTTCATACCTTCACCCACAATTGAAATTGCACATGCACTGTTCACAACATGATAATCATTTATATCTTTTCCAAGGAATTCGAACTCTATTATACTTTTACATTTGTTTAATGTATTAAATGGCACTATAATGCTTAGTTCGGTTGCTGACGCGCTTAGAGACATCATTCTTATTTCTATGTTATGCTCAATCATTCGGGCCAAAATTCTTGGTAAGAGTTTTTGTATATTAACACCTTCAAGTGTTATTATAGATATTTGATCTATATAAACAACAGCCTTAACAACGTTGGGAGATATTTGAGAATCGCGTTCTATTAATGTTCCTTGCAAATTTCTGTTATTAATATTTTTTATGTTAATTTTAATGTTTTGCTTAGACAGCAAATTCAGGCTGGCAGGTGCAAAGAGCTCAGAATTAAATGACAATAACTCTCTTGCTTCATTATATGAAAGTCGTGAGATAGATTTTGCATTTGATATAAAGCGTGGATCAGCTGTCATTAAACCATCTACATTACTCCAAACTTCAAGGATATCTGCATTTAGACTTACGGCAAACGTTGCGGCAACCATGTCAGAACTTCCTCTTCCCATATAAGTAACTCTGCCATCCCTCGTTTTTCCTGTTAGTCCACCAACTACCAGTACCTTATTTCCAACTGCCTGATTTGTTGCATTTTTTATTGCCTGATAAGATGAATTATAAAGCGGATTAGCCGAACCATATTCATCGTCTGTAATTATTCCCCAGTTTCCGCCACTCCTAGCATCTACATCAATCCCCATTGATCTTGCAGTAACTTCTAATACCTCCAAAGAAAACGATTCAGCATAAGCAGTAACTCGATCTTTTATCGATGGAGTTATTTCGCCTAAAATTGATATTGTTTTCAATAAATTAAGAAGCTCTTCCTTTAATTCTATGAGTTTATGGCTAACTTTATTCTTATTTTTTATAATATTCACTTCATCCAAGTAAAGTTCATATAACTTGTTAACTTTGGACACTGAATCTTCAAGCTTTCCGTTGGCTGCAAGATTTGATGACTCATTTAGCAGATCCACGGAACCTTTTATAGAGGAGATTACACCCAGTGTATTGTGCTGCTTGGATCTTTCGTTCATGATTTCTACTGCTTTAATATAACCGCCGCCTTTTAGGGCACTGCTGCTGAATTTCATAATATTGAACTTCATAATGCAATTAGCTTAAATCTTACAATTAAAAAACTTTTAAATTTGATGTAAATTTTCAAGGCTGTATGCTTAGCGAATATAATATTTATTAGATTAATTGATTTTTTCCAGCTAATTAGCAGTAATTAATGCAAGTTTTGTTCAGCTTATATCAAAGCGGTGAGCCTCCATAACATTGATTTAACCATTATTTTATTGTGCATGCTGCTCAATCACTGATGACGTGTACCGTTTCTGAAAGGTTATAATTTCTTATAACC